>JAFYCG010000177.1 GCA_017539825.1 Solobacterium sp.
ATCTGTATTCTTGAAGCAGGTGAAGAAAGACCGTATCTGCGTCCCCTTCTCAGTAAAACAGACATCAAATATCTCAATGCAGAAAACATCACTCTGCATCCTTCTGAATGGTACGAAAGAAAACAGATTACATTAAAAACAAACTGTTCTGTTATTGCAATCAATGCAGCGGAACACTTTGTCACATGCATAGACGGGAATCAGATCCATTATGACAAACTGATCTGTGCTACAGGTGCTACACCTGCCATTCCGCCTATTCCCGGTTCAAATCTGAAAGGTGTGCATGTTGTTCGTACAATTGCAGATATGAAGAACATCCACCGTGATATACCTTTTACGGAAAATGCGATTGTTATAGGTGGCGGTGTCATCGGTGTAGAACTGGCGGAAGAGCTGAAATCAGCCGGTGTGAATGTTACGATACTGGAACTTGCACCAAAACTTCTCGGCCGTTTTATGGATGATGAAAGTGCTGTTGTCTTCAAAAACCGTCTGGAAGCACAGGGAATCAAAAGCTTTACCGGTGTTTCAGGCATAGAGATCAAAGGTGATGACCGTGTTAATGCAATTACCGCTAAGATCGGTGAAGAAAGCTGTTTTTTTGCGGCAGATCTTGTCATCCTTTCATGCGGCATCAGAGCGGATATAAAACTCTTACAGGAAGCAAATGCAGAATGCGGCCGTGGTGTCGTTGTCAATCAAGGCATGGAGACAAGTATTCCGGATGTATTGGCAGCAGGTGACTGTATCCAGTGGACACCCAATCCGGGTTTATGGAGTTTTGCCGGACAAAGCGGTATTATTGCCGGTCTCAGTGCTGTCTATGGTGCTGAATCGGAGGAAGTAAAGAATGCACCGCTATACAATGGCGGCGAACTGATCTTCTCCGGTAAACATATCTTTGTGTATTCCTTCGGTGATATCACCACAGAAGGCGTAAAGACGATATTTGCACCGGATCATCAGATTCATTACCAGGTCAATCCGATGCATACGGATAATCCCTATGAAAAACGCTTTTACCAAGACGGCATACTAAAAGGAGCGATTCTCATTGATGCTCCGCAAAATCTCGCTGAAATCCGTAATACACTCTGGGGACAGATGGGTATGACACCGGGTGCTTCCGCAAAACAATTGCCAAGATCGGTATATCTCTTTGCATCTGATTTTTTTGCCGATGTTGATAAAGCACTTCAATTGTTGAAATTGTTACCGGAATGGTCAGAACATTCCGAAGAAGAATGGCGTTTGGAATATGATTATCTATATCGTGGCTGTGATGCAGATTTTAAACCTTCACTATGGTCTTCGGTCTGCTTTGATGAGCGTGTTTTGTGTAACCAGACCACATTGGAAGTCATTAAACGATATTATGCTGATGGTTATAAACCAGTCCGCATGGAAGGCAATCCTCCGGATTATATCGGTGAACAATACCGTTATCTCTACTACCTGACCTGTGCCGGAAAGAATAAGCGTATCGATCAGTTTACGGATGATTATACTTTGGAGAATCAGAGATTACTGTTGAAGGAACTGAAAGAACGCGGAACTTTCGATGCTTTCATTACCATCAGCGATCATCTTCTCCATGTACTCGGTAACAGATGTGATACATCCCTTTCTTCTTTTGCCAAAGCACTCGGCATTGAGAATAAAACAACAGAACTCTGGAATATCCTCAGACCATCTGCAGAAGAATTCAATGACATTGTTGAAGACGGTCCATCCCCTGCTATTCCGTTAGAGGAACCGAGAGTTGTCCTGAGTGGCGGTGGTAATAACTGCGGTGGAAAATGTGTCATCAGACCTACTGTACAGGAAGGCTGTATTTTGAAGATCGAATCGGATCTTTCCAGCAATGACCCGCAGATCCGTGCCTGTGTCAGAGGAAGAGGCTATCGAAAGACATTCCTCTCTCCGGATCGTTTACGTTATCCTATGAAACGCATCGGTGAACGTGGAAGTGGTAAATTCCGCCGTATCACCTGGAAGCAGGCAGCAGACGAAATCTCCGAACAGTGGATTCGTATCCGTGATACCTACGGACCGGGTTCCCGTTATGTCAACTACGCTACAGGTATTACCGGTGTTATGCGTCCTACCGTTCTTGCCAAACGTTTACTGGCAGCGGATGGCGGATATCTGGAATCCTATGGCAGCTATAGTGCCGCCTGTGCTTCTTATATCGCTCCGTATATTTTCGGTGATGTATTCTTCGGTAACAGTCCGGCGGATATCCTGAATGCAAACTTAGTCATCTTCTGGGGTGATAATTCCACTGAGACCATCTTCGGTTCGGAAAGAAACTACTATCTTTCTAAACTGAAGGAAAAGAATATCCGCATCATTGCGATTGATCCGCGTCTTTCACAGACTGCCATCACTTACGCAGATGAATGGATTCCGATCCGTCCGACTTCTGATGCCGCTTTAGCAGATGCCATGGCCTATACGATCTTCAAAGAAGGTCTGCAGGATCAGGCATATATGGATAAATACTGCATCGGTTTTGATGAAGAGCATATGCCTGAAGGTATCGGTCCGAATGAAAGCTATCACAGTTATCTCTTCGGATTACAGGATGGTGTTGAACGCACACCGGAATGGGCGGAACCGCTCACCGGTATACCTGCAGATAAAATTCGCAGTTTGGCCAGAGAATTTGCCAAGGCAAAACCAGCATGTATTATCAGCGGATATGGCATACAGCGTACCGGAAATGGTGAACAAGCAGTCAAAGGAATCGCTACTCTTGCAGCAATGACCGGTAATATCGGTATCTCCGGCGGTAATGCCGGCGGTTGCGGTATGACCCGTGAACATGCAGGACCTTCTCTTGCAATGCCTCCGGTTCCTAATCCGTATAAAGGTGCAATCTCAATCTTCCTGTGGACAAAAGCAATAGAACACGGTGCAGAAATGACTGCACGTAATGACCGTGTTCACGGTATGGATCAACTGGATGCAGATGTAAAGATGATCCTGAATCTTGCCGGTAACACACTGATCAACCAGCATTCCTACATTTCCGATACAATCCGTATTCTCAAAGATGATTCCAAGTGTCAGCTGGTTGTATGTTCGGATATCCTCATGACACCAAGTGCCCGTTACGGGGATTATGTTCTTCCGGGAACATCGGTATTCGAAACCGACAATATGAATGCACCATGGCGTGGCAGCAATTATCTTCTCCGTAACAACAAAGTCATTGAACCGATCTTCGGCGCAATGTTTGAGTGGGAATGGTTAAAGGATATTGCCAAGAACCTCGGTCTTTATGACACATTCACTGCCGGTCATGCGGAAACGGACTACTGGCTGAGGAAGACCTACGAACAACTGCAGAAAAAAGAACCGGAATTACCGGATTATGATACATTCTCCGCTCTTGGCGGATGGCAATACAAACAGCCGAAGATCTACATTGCCTTTGAAGAACAGATCAAAGATCTTGAACATCATCCGTTCAAAACACCGAGCGGTAAGATTGAAATCTTCTCCAAGACACTGTATGACATGCATCTGGAAGATGTTCCAGGTGTAACCCGTTATATCTCCTGTCCGGAAGGACCGGATGATCCGTTACAGAAGGAATTCCCGTTACAGTTAATCGGCTGGCACACAAGACGTCGTACCCATTCGATGCATGACAACAATGAATGGGAGGATGAAGTTGAAAAACCGGGTCTCTGGATTCATCCGGAAGATGCCTCTGCAAGAGGAATTTCCAACGGTGATCCTGTCCGTATTTACAATAAGCGCGGAACCGTTATTATCCCTGCGGTAGTTACAACCCGTATTATGCGCGGTGTAGTCGCCATGTCACAGGGTGGCTGGTATACACCGGATAAAGATGGCATTGACCGCCGTGGTTCGATCAATGTATTGACCAGTTCTGCTTATCCAACACCGTTAGCCAAAGGTAATCCGCAACATACCAATCTTGTGGAAGTTGCAAAGGTTTAGTCAGTATAAAGGATCCTAATCAGGATCCTTTATTATGTCTTATTCAATTGTAATGGTCTTCAGATATCTTGCCTTTTTGGTTAATGTAGGATAAAAGCGCAGTTTCTATCGCATCATAGTTGACCCTGAATACAGCACATCGGTAAGCTTCTTCTCTTTCATACATTTCCTGTCTATAATAAAGAAGAGGAGTCTTTATGGAGTATATCATTCAGATCTTTACCGGCGGATGGAAGAACCGGAATTATACCGCAGATGAGATTTGTGAGAGGATCGGTTACCTGCGACAAAGAATACAAGTCAAAAGCGTCATTATCGGCTGGTATATCGATCCCTCTTTGTATCAAAAAGTAAATCATTATCTTCATGATAATGGAATTCATTCATGGTTGTGGATGCCGGTCTTTTCCGAGACGGCAGAACTGGTTCCCATACAGGAAGCATTGGATATCTATGGAAAGCCGACCGGATCCCTCGCCTTGCAGGAAGGAGAGAGTTTTACATTCTATTGTCCTTCCCATGAAGCTAACCGGCAGGGTATTTATCATATCTATGACAAATATTTCTCTTCCTGCGGATTTGACGGTATCTTCCTGGACAAGATCCGCACCCAGTCCTTTGTGGGAGGAATCGAGGGAATACTCAGTTGCTGTTGTCCTGATTGTTCTTCTTTGTATCGAAAAGCCGGTCTGGATCTTTCAGAACTGCGGAAACTGTATGAACAAAAAGGTGATGCAATGTTGGAAACTTCCGGTTATGAGAAAGGAAGAGGATTTGTCATGAAATATGCATTGGCAGAAGATTTTCTGCGGATTAAAGGAGAGATCATCGCTGACAGTGTCAATCAGATCTGCCAACACTTTCACGCCAAAGGCCTGAAAACAGGATTGGATCTCTACGCACCTTTACTCAGCCGGTTTACCGGACAGGATTACCGTCTTATTGCCGAAGAAGCAGACTTTATCAAACCGATGCTCTACAGGCGCACGGAAGCACCGGCAGGGATCCATTTTGAATACAAACTGCTGAAACAATCCCTTCCGCATACATCGAATTATCCCGAAATACACACAGATCTAAATTTTCTGCGCAGTCAGCTGGAGGAATTCAAGGATCTGCCCTGTCGGAAATATCCCGGAATTGAAGTCAATTACCGCAAGGATATCGCCCGCACGGATATACAGTATGTCAGGGAATCCCTGCAGACAGTGAAAGACAGCGGTATGGACGGAGCGGTACTGGCCTGGGATATCATGCTGGCACCGGACAGCCATATTGAAGCATTACAGGATATTTAATACATAAAAACCGATTTATAAGATCGGTCTATGCCTAATATCAGATAACTATTTGCATTTATTTTCATACTTAATCCTCCTGTATGTTTTCTCAGCAATAAAACCTTTCATACCTGATGTAATATGCACTTGATCAAGCCTTAGAGAACAGCATGTCAAGACAAAGCATAAGAATGCAAAACATAAATAATGAAGTATACAATAATAACAAGGAGTTTGATGTATGAAAAAATTAGGATTCGGCACAATGCGTCTTCCGCTTCTGAATTCAGAAGATCCGAAAAGTATTGACCTTGAACAGTTCAAGGAAATGACAGACAGATTTCTGGAACGCGGTTTTACTTACTTTGATACTGCATATCCGTATCATGAAGAATGCTCCGAAGAAGCACTCAGAAAAGCTTTGGTTGAGCGGTATCCGCGTGACAGCTTTATCATCGCAGATAAAATGCCTGTCATGCGTGTAAAGTCTGCTGAAGACTATCCCCGTTTCTTTCAGGAACAATTGACAAGATGCGGTGTAGAATACTTTGATTATTATCTTCTGCATAATATGGGAAGAGACCGTTATGATGATACGGAGAAATTCGGTGGTTTTGCGTTCATTTAAGAACAGAAAAAGAAAGGAAAGATCCGCAAGATCGGATTCTCCTATCATGATGATGCAGAAACACTGGACAGTATTCTTACCGACCATCCGGAAGTTGATTTTGTACAGTTGCAGATCAATTATCTGGACTGGGACAGTGCTGTAACACAGTCCGGAAAATGCTATGAGACAGCTGTCAGACACGGAAAGAAGGTAATGGTCATGGAGCCGATCAAAGGAGGCACGCTTGCCCGTCTTCCGGAAGAAGCTGCTGCTGCATTCAATGCATATTACCAGGATCAGAAAACACTGCCCTCCCAGGCTTCTCTTGCCATCCGGTATGCAGCATCTCTTTCTGAAGTGGAGATTGTATTGAGCGGCATGAGTGACCTCTCACAGCTGGATGATAATACAGCGTATATGCAGGATTTCAAACCGCTCACTGAGGAAGAGAAAGAGCTTGTAGAAAAGATCACAACAATTCTGAACCGTACGATCAAAGTGCCATGTACTTCGTGCAGGTACTGCATGGAAGAATGCCCGATCCAGGTGAATATTCCTGAATACTTCGGTTTGTTAAATCTCTTTGCGGTTACAGGAAAGAAGACCAATATGTATTATCAGCGCTACTCCATGAATCATGCGAAAGCTTCAGAATGTCTCAAGTGCGGCAGATGTGAAAAGATCTGTCCCCAGCACATTCCCATCCGTAAGTTCCTGGATGAATTTGCTGAACTGTATGAATAAATATTTAAGGGGTGACTTTGAACGGTCACCCCTTTTTTTGACTGCATCTCTTTTTTTAATTAATCCTTTTTCTCAATACTGTCAGCCATATAAATGAATTCCAGTCTTGTCTTATCAGGATTTGATGCACCGCTGAAAGTCTTATAGGCATTTGCAGCATCCTGCAGTTTTCCGATGCGGTTAAAGAATCCTTTCATATATGTCTGATAGAGATCATTCAGCCTGCTTACATCTCCATTGCTGAAATTTGCACAATCATCTTTCAGCTTACGGGCATCGGATGTAATACCGGACATGCTGCCGGCAAGATTTGAAGCATCCTGACCAAGACGGGTTGCTGCATCAGAAAGTTTGTCTTTGTTGTCAACAAGGTTCTTTGTATCTTTAGAGAGTTTGCTGACATTGTCATTGAGTGCTGAAGCATTCGTTTCAATATTTGCAGCCCCTTCCGTCAGTTTACTGTTATCCTTTGCAAGCTGTGCTGTTTCATCTTTCAGATCAGAGACAGCTTTATTAAGAGGCTCACTTCCGTTATTGAGTGCTTCTGTTCCGGTTGTCAGTTTGTTTACACCTTCACCAAGACGGGTTGTAGCATCTGCTGCCAGTTTTGCACCACCGAGGAGTGTTTCACTGTTCTTTGTAAGTGATCCGGTCTTTTCGGTGACTACTCCGACACTTTGTGCAATAGCATCCACATGATCAGAGAGATCCTTTGCATTTTGGATCGGTCCTGCCGTACTGTCGTTTAATGTCTTTGCATTTTCTTTAAGCGTATTTGCTTCCTCATCAAGTGCTTTTACATCATCTGTATATGTTTTTACTGTCTGTGCAAGACCCGGTTTTTCAGTATCTTCATTGGAAAGACCCTTGCTGAATGTATCAACATTACTCTCAAGTGTTTCTGTATTTTTTACAAGATCTTTCAAACCGTCACTGACATTTTCCACACTCTTCTGTATTCCGGTTAATCCTGTTTTGAGATTTCCGACGTTTTCCTTAAGATTATTCGTACTTTCTGAAAAAGTTATGCAACCATTTTTAAGCGCATCAGCCTTTGGGGCTATTATATCCATTCCACTATTGAGAGAATTAAGATTGTTTGAAAGAGTGGTGAAGGTATTTTGCATTGCTTCAATACCTTGAGCAACACCACCGGCACCATCAGATACAGCATCCAGAACATCAGAAACATTTTCAATAGCAGATTTGATGTTTTCTGCCGAAGTTTTAATATTCTCTAGTTTTGTATTTGCTGCATCAGCAACATCCTCTGCTGCTTTTGATGCCGCAGTTTCTGCTGCTGTTTCTATTTTACTATTTACTTCATCGGCAAGATCTCCCAATTTTGCCGTAGCCTTTTCCTCTGCAGTTGCTGCTACCTGCCTTGCAATCTCGTCTCTGTTTTCAAGATCTTCAGGAAGCATACCAAGAATTGCATTATAGACATCTTCTTCAATATCCGCATCTCCAGATGCTACTGCACCGGCTTGTTCAAGTCCGTTTTGTGTACCGTCTTGAATTGCAGAATCAGTGGAAATGCTTCCTGTATTATCAGTTATGTCGGGTACTATAGGTAAAACAGAATCATTTATAGAAGTTTTAATGTTTGAAATCCCGTTTGAAACACTATTAGCTACACTTGCAAGTCCGTCAAATGAATTCTTAGCATCATTGATCTTGGAGATTGAATTCTTTGCACCGGTAATCGATTCTTTCAGCTGATCTATGTCTGTTGAGATCATTCCTGAACCATTTATAATACCTGAAGAATAATCATCAATTACTTTTTCAAGGCTGTCTGCATCATCAATAAGACTCGGAATTCCATTCTCCTTATCCAGAAGCTTTCCTGTATCTTCTATAAGTTTATTTGCATCTGTGTTATTTTTAGCGATATCCGTCTTCAGCTGATCTGCATCTTTTGCAAGTTTTCCGACTGTATCATTTAATGTGACTGCATTATCCGTCAGTGTTTTCGTATCATCTTTAAGAGCTGCTGTTGCATCAGAAAGATCTTTTGTACCCTTTCCGATATTCTCCAAACCTGTATTCAGTTCTTTTGTATCATTGCTGATACCGGATACCTTTTCCTTGATCTCTGCAAGGCTGTCATCAGCTTCCTTTACACCGGATGTATACTGGCCAAGTTCATCGGAAAGACCTGAGATATTGGCAGAGATTCCGTCAGATTCATTCTTGATATTGCCTGCTTCTGCATGCACATCAGCAGCTCCTTTTGTGTATTCACTGATATCACTCTTTAACTGTCCTGCATCTGTATCTGCTTTGGCAATGCCTTCAGTGAATGTTTTCACTGTATCTGTTAAAGCAGGCAGTCCTTCTGCAACAGTATCCGCACTATCTGCAACCTGTTTTGCACTGTTATTGACATCTGATACATTTCCCATGTAATCTGTGATCTTTGCGTTAAGATCATTTGCACCGGAAGTCAGCACATTTAAACCATCTGCTTTACCGCGGATACGGTCATACAGATTGCTGGCATTGTTCTTGAGAGTATTGCTGGCATTTGTGAGGCCGGAAAGTTTTCCGCTCATTTCATTCAGAACACTGTCGATATTTTTATCACTGTCAAGAAGACCGCTGAAGATTACCGTCATACAATTGCTCATCGTAAATTCTTCTGCGTCCATTGTGATTTCTACGGATCCCGGTATTCCTTTATCCTGTAAACTCTCGGAAAGACCTGGGAAAGCCATGCCAACAATGACCGTATTCTCATCTTCCGGAAGCACACATCCGTTATCAATCACAATATTCTTTACACTGTCTTTCGGAAAGACAATTTTCGTCATCGCTGTAAAAGGCACAAAGACATTCCCGTATTTCTCTGTATTCTTATAATCGATGTGTATTGTGACTTTGCCGCTCTTGCCGGCTAATTCTTCCGGAGTAATCTCTTTTCCATCCAGTGTATAAGTAATCTTCTGGGTGACCGGTACTCCCTTGTCTGTTGTTCCCTGGTAAGCAATATCATTACCATCCGCTTCCCAGGTCAGGTTTTCCCCGTCTTGCGTAAAGGCTGCCTCTCCTTCAACATTCTTCAGAATTGTCTTATCGCTGAGTTGTTCCTCACCGTCACTGTTTCTCAGAAGGCTGTATACTGTTACGTCCTTCTGATTTCCGTTAGCGTCCGTATAGACGTATACCGTTTCTTCCTTCTCAATTTCTGTTTCTGCATCCGGTCCTGCCGCAAAAGCAGTCAAAGACATATAGGATGCCATCGTGACTGCAAGAAACAGGACAAAGAGCTTACTTCTTTTCATGTTTGTTCATCTCCTATTCTAATTTGCATGATAAATATCTTTTCCAAAAAATGAGTTATCTATAGTATACCATACTCAGTTATCGTATAGATGTTACAGCTGTTTGGAATCTGTAAACTCATGTCGATATTGAAAACCCGATCTTTAAAGATCGGGTTATCTGTAGAGTTTTGTTGTTTTTACTTCTTTCCTGCAGCAAGTACGAAGAAGGGAATTGCAATCACAAATTCTCCGTATGTGATTGGTTTTGAGCTGTCTTCTTGCATATCACAGTAATGCCACTTATACTGTAAACACGAAAACGGAGGCAAGATTATGCAGGATATGACTAAGGGATCCTTATTTTCCCATTTATTGCGTTATGCTGTACCGCTTCTTCTGGCGAACTGGCTGCAGCTTCTGTATAATGCCGCAGACTCAGTCATTGCTGGTCGTTTTATCGGTAAAGAAGCATTGGCAGCGGAGGGGATTGCCGCTCCGGTCATGAATCTTGTCATTCTGGCAATCTCAGGTCTCTGTATCGGTGCAGGAATATTCATGAGTGAATGTTACGGGGCAAAGGACATGGTTTCCTTCCGCAAATCACTGGCATCTATCATCAAAACAGGTCTTGGTATGAGTCTTGTGATTGTGATTCCGGGAATTCTTCTGACACCGGCATTATTGAAAATGATGTCTGTCCCTTCTGAGATCTTTGATCTTACCTCAGTCTATCTGAAGATTACATTCCTCGGTGTCCCGTTTACCTTTTTATACAATTCTCTTTCCGCAGCCATGAAAAGTGTCGGGGATTCCCGCACACCGTTACGTTTTCTGGCGATATGTTCGGTATTGAATATCATCATGGATGGCATCCTTCTTGGTGTTTTCCACTTCGGTATCCGTACCAGTGCGACAACAACGGTAGTCTGTGAACTGTTTTCCGCATACCTTGCCGCAAATGAACTGTTTATGCATATGCCGGAACTTCGTCCGGAAAAAAGTGAATGGAAAACCGATCAGACACTTCTGAAGAAAGTGCTTGGCTATGGTCTTCCTTCTGCTTTGCAGCAGGCTGTTCAGCCAATCGGTAAACTGCTGATCCAGTCACAGGTCAATTTGCTCGGTGTCAGTTCTATAGCCGCTTATAATGCCGTCAGCCGGGTAGACAGCTTCGCTTTTATCCCCGAACAGGGTATTGCAGCTTCTATTGCGACATGTATTGCCCAAAATCGCGGTGCCGGAAAGACTGAAAGAATACGCAAGGGATTTCGTGTCGGCATTCTCATGGAATTATGTTATGGCATCTGTATCGGTATCATTGCACTTGTCTTTGGCAAACAGATTGTCAGTCTGTTTGTAAAAGGAGACGGCACCCTTGAGGTTATCCGGGAAGGAGCAGCTTATCTCTCTGTGATCGGTTTTCTCTATGTCTTACCCGGCTTTACCAACGGCTTTCAAGGCTATTGCCGTGGAGCGGGAAAGATTCCTGTTACGATCTTCTGTACATTTATTCAGATTTCACTTCGTACACTTGGCACCTACCTGTTTGCCGGTACATGGGGCATCCG
>JAFYCG010000178.1 GCA_017539825.1 Solobacterium sp.
ATTCCTCTGGATGACCAGTTTCTTTCCGAATACATCAGCCAAGGCGTCCAATCCACGCTTGGATACAAGGAAATCTACGTTTTCTGTTCTAGGCATTAAACGAGCAGGATTTGTAATTATTACCGGAGAGATTAAGCGATTACGTTCGTCGTACTCGCCTTCACATATTTCTTTCAATGATTTGTCCTTTAGAATAGTCTTATTGATCTCGACATATTCATATGTGTCATCGATTCGAATGCTGTTCAAGCGATGGATCGGAAAACGCCAGATAGGATATGCGATGTTATGCTCAGGGTGTTCTTTGGCAACCTGATCTACCCGTTGTTTATGTTTGTCAAAAAGACCGACCACATAGTAGGTTCCATCAGCTATATATATCTTGTAAGGCGAGAAACCCTTATGCGATTCATTTGGATGCAGCTTTTTATCGAACCCATATGACATTACCTCAAAGTTGATACAGAGTTTGTCATGGATGGCGTAATCGATGTATTCCAGGTTGTGGAACAAATCTGTTTCCAATCTTATCTGATCAGATGAATCCTGAAGTGCATTTCTGTACCAGCTATTTGAATGCGACGGCCTGAGCTCGGCTATTTTTCCAAGAAGCTCCTTGCGCGTTTTATCATTCAGATGCCGGGAATAGATAACCGCATCAGAAATGATACGGACATCATTTGTAGTGAATTTCTGGTCATAATAGATGCTTTCGATCTCTGAGAAGATGAACTTCTCATCTTTGGTATATTCAAATCCGTTCTTGTAAACGATCCGTATCTCACCAAACTGGTATGCCAGCTTTTCGAGGTTTCGGGACACGGTCTTCCATGTGCTGTCCTCCTGAATGTCAGGAGTATATGGCCTGAGAAGTTTGTAGATATCCTCGGTGGTTAAACCCTTCTCTTCATCTGAGTTTTCTTTAATGTACTTGTAGATCAAAACAGGGAACATTCCTTTATCCATAATGCTTATCCTCCTTAAACTATTTTGCATACACGCTTCTGTGTTTCTGTTTAATTTAATATATCATATACGGTTTGATATGACAAATTTGTCTCACATATCCGTATATAATGCAAATCAGAAAAAGGAAATCAGCAAAGCGAAGGGAGGACGTGAGTATGTATACAAAGCAATCAAAGAAAATGATTACTCTGGATATCCTTGAGATCCTGCGGCGATATACGGATGAGAATCACAGCCTCAGCCAGAAGGAGATCGAGAAGCTTCTGGAAAAAGAATATGACATGGTTGTAGACAGAAAATCCATCAAAAGAAATATCATGGACATGATCGATATGGGAATCGATATTCATTGGGATGAGAAGACTCGTATGGTGTTCTCCAAGGATACCGGTGAAGCAGAAGAACAGTCGGTTTGCACAGGCTTTTATCTTCAGAGAGAAATCATGGACTGTGAGATACATTTTCTGATCGACAGTGTGATGGATGTGGATTACATCTCTGATAATCAGAAGATGCAGCTGGTGAAAAAACTGGAAAGCTTATCCAGCAAGTATTTTAGAAAGAATACAGGAACATCAAGAAGGAATGTGAAAGAACCGACTTCAAGTAATCAGATGTTCTACACGGTGGATATCATTAATGAGGCGATTGCCACGAAAAAGAATGTTCAGTTTCTCTACAGAACGTATCGGGCGGGAAGGCGCGGTCTGGAAGAACAGTATGAAGAGCATATCGTAGCTCCATATGAAACCGAGATAGTAAATGGAAAATATCTGCTGCTCTGCCGAGATGCAGATGGGGCGGACTCAGAGTTTAGAATTGACTATATTTCAGAAATGCGTTTGGTCGGTTCTGAGATGCCGCATCGAAGAGGCCTTTCTGCTGTTAGAAAAAATGTGAATGAACAGGCTGTTAAGTTCCTGGCGGATGAAAGCAGAGTGTCTTCCTTTGTTGAATTCTTCGGCAGGCAGTCATTAAAGGTAAATCGGATGGAAAATGGTGATATTCTCGTTTCTACCAGAACAGATCCGCAGAAGGCGTTGGAATTTGCGTTGTCACATTCTATGGACGTGACCATCATTGAGCCGCAGTCTTTACGAAATCGTGTGGTAGGAATGCTGCAGAGCAGTTTGGAGGGATATATCGGTAATTCGTGTGGAAGGGTGGGATAGATATGCGTGTCGAGTTAGAGAAATGGGTTGAGTGTTTTGGAACGCCAATCTATGTGATTTGGCTTTGCGAGAAGCTTGTCTTTAAAGGTGAAACATGGCCGGATCCGAATGAACCTGCAAGATTAGTGCATGCATCATGGAAATGTGATGAAGAAATAGAAGGGTTCTATCATAGCAAAGAACTAGCTATGGACCTTGTCAAAGCAAATGTAAACGATATGTGGGATGGATGCTGGAAATACGCACTCGTGGAGGAAATATATCCAGGTTTAAGTCATTTTCGAGCTGAAAATCGTTGGTTATTTAAGCACGATCACAAAAATCATATATATGTGGAAATTGAGCTGCCGGTTTTGAAGGATGACGAGGAAATCATGATGGACTAAAAAATGCACATAGG
>JAFYCG010000179.1 GCA_017539825.1 Solobacterium sp.
CAATAACTTCCAATGCATCTGTATCCATTTATTTTTTTTCTTCAGGCCGTCAATTCGGTCTTTTCGTAGTACCTTCTATCACATCACCTGCTTTCCTTGAAATTCCGCTAATTTTCTCTTGACTTTTTATTAGCAGGCTTCCCCTAAAGGAAGAATGGTGGCATTATACCTTGAAGGATGAACCATATACTAATACATATTTTGATTTTCCGATACAATAAGACACAGTGGTATTACCACTGTGTTTTCAAAATATCCCCCTTACTGTAAAGGGCACCTTTTACTTCTTTTCTGTAAGCTCTGAGCCTGTTATTGTTTACAATATAAGAAAGATTCTGCCTTGAGCACTCCAGGATGTTGCAAGCCTGCGATGTATCTGCAACAGTATTTTTGACAAAGGCAATAAAGTCATCCTTTTCAAGCGGTATTTTTGTACCGGAAGAATATAACTGAGATGCCATAATATCAATTGCATTATTAAACGTTACAGCGTATCCATCCGGTGTCAAAGTACCGCTTTCAAATAATGCTCTGTTGTTAAGAATTTTTGTGATATTGTTGTCTTCATGAATGAATTCTGTAAGATGTATTTTCCGGATTGTATTATCTTTGAAAAAGCAAAGAAGTGAATCATCATTACATATCGTGATGTCGGTCAGATTCCTGTTCATTCTCTGCAGAACATATTCAGGCAATTCATTTATTTTATGAATACAAAGCATATCTTGTGAACATCTGCCTTCGGCTATTTCCAGAAATTTCATTTCATCATATTCTTTCAAATGATGCGTTGTCAGAATACTTCCGATATTCTGTCTGCCGGATGGTATAATTCTTTCGTTGACCCACATGGCACTGAATTCTCTGGGAATTGTAAAGATCTTATTTTTCACAAATCCGGTAAACAGAAGGGGGGCAGTCCATTCATCAAGTTCTTCAATAAGCTCGATGATCCATGAATGATCCTTCTCATAATACAAAAGAGTACCCAGGGATCTTCTTAATTCTTCATCATAAATATTATAAGCCTTCATAGTATGTATACCTTCTGTAAATCATATTCCATATAGCATTTATATGTTCTTTGCTTAAGATGTTTTCCAAGCCCTCAAAAAGCAATTCATTACTGTTTTCCTGTAATGATCCCGGGATTGCTTTTTTCTTGTTTTGAATCAAATGCAGATTATCAAGACAGGAAGATGTGCCTATAAAATTCTGACAGCGTTTATCTTCCATGATATTGAATTTTGTGATGTCATCCGGAGAATGGCAAGAAAACAGAAGAGACAATCCATGATCAAAAAGAGGGGCTATCCGAAGAGAATGCGCTCTGGCATTGCGAAGCACTTCAATGTTTGCGCCATGACGGTCACGATTTAATATCAGATAATCTACCGCAATCATTGTATCGATATAATCTTTCCATCCCATCCGGATACAGAAGTCATAGTGCGACTCTCCTTGAAATGCATTTACACGGTAAAAATCATCCAATGCAATCTTGCTTTCAGATGCTTTTTTGAAATCCTGTGAAGCGCATAAATACGTTGTATACACATTACCCTCCAATTCGATCTGTGCATGGATTAATGAATAATGGAGGTGTTCGATGCCAAGTATTGTTAACAACCTGTCAACAATGATCTCATTAATACATTCATGTCCGGTAATGCCGATTCCCGGTTCATAGCTTGAAAGCTTGTAATAAATTTTGTTTCCGTTCAGTATGGATTGTGACTTAAGTAATGTTCCGGCTGTTCCGCTTGATGTACGTATATGTGACCAGCGAAGCCAGGTAAGATCCTGCAAGTCAGTGATAATATCTCTTTTCATAATGTGTCCTGTCTATATATTTGACATGCGTCAAATATATAGACATATTATAAAAGTATATTTGACGCACGTCAAATATACTTGTTTCTGTATTCATGCGGTGTAATTTTATATACCTGTTTGAACACCTTGTCAAAATACCCTCTTTCCTTAAAACCGGTCTCATAAGCGATAGAATCAATAGTCATGTCTGTATTTTTCAGATAATTGCAGGCAATGATCATTTTATATTCTTTCAGGATATCGGAAAATGTCATGTGGGTGTATTTCTTGAGAAAGCGAATCATGGATCTGGTTGTATAGGAGTAATGATCGGAAAGGGATTGTAATGTAACATCTTTATAATTGTCATGGATATACTGCAATACTTCATTGATATCCATGGCATTTTTATCTGCATGGGATTTTTCCGATCTTGTTTTCAGGCGGATCCTTGCAAGATGAATCAGAAGGTTTTGGAAATCCATCTGCATGATCTTTGTATACAGTTCATCCTTATACACAAACTCAATGATCAGATCATGAAGAATATTTTTAATGATGGATTCTTCCTGAAGATGAAACTGGATGAACTGATCGCCGGGAATACTGTAAAGAGAATTGATGTAGAACTGGAAAACGGGATCATCTTCCTTCATCAGTTCCATGAAGGAATGATTGAATACTTCCTTGCCGATCAGAATATTAAAGATGACCGCATCAGGATTATCGAGTATTAATTTATGCACTGTCTGCAGATTATACAGTAGCAGGTCTCCTTCGCTTAATTCCATTTTGATTTCACCGATATAATTCGTACAAGTGCCTGTATAAACATACATCATTTCAAAGAAATCATGATTATGGTACAGGCTTTCACGATAATTGATACCCAGTTCTTCATCATGTGTATTTGTCATTTCGGCACGGACTTCTATGGATAAGCCGTTTTTAAACTCTGTTTCCTGATATAACGGCAAATAGACTTTCGGAGATTTAAAGTATTTCAGGAATTGTTTTAATTCCTCTTCTTCCCATTGGGAAGGAAGATTGGTGATGTAGGAATTGATGTGATGATCGGAGAAAGTAGGTTTTTTCTTTTCGTTTTGTATGATGTTTTCTAATTCTGTTGTCATAATAACTCCTGTTTATATTGTCACATTTTTACATACCGCTTGTCACCTGATTTCCTATTTTTCAGATGAAAAAAAGGCCAAAATAATAGTGCAAAAAGGAGAGGCATATGAAAAAACTGGCAAAAAGAAGCGTAGCAGCATTGATGGCATTGGCAATGTTCGGATGTGCAACACAAACATCTACATCTTCTGTAAAAGAGGAAACAAGTGAGCAGACAGCAGAAACGGAAGTAACTGAAACAACCGTCAATACTGCATTTGCGGAAGCATTCGCAAATCCTTCCGATGAAAACAAACCTCTGACAAGATGGTGGGTTCCGGGATCCATGATGGACAAGGAAGAAATCAAAAAAGAAATTGAATCCATGGTGAAAGCAGGATTCGGCGGAGCGGAAGTTGTTCCTGTATCTGTTGCCGGCGGTGATGGTGAAGGACAGCTTGACTGGGGAAGTGATCACTGGAAAGAAGTGACAAAGTACATGTTAGAGGTGGCAGGAGAAAACAATTTCACAATTGATTTCACCATGACACCGGCATGGCCTCTGGCATTACCGACAATACAGGATGTTAATGATCCTGAACAAGGTGCACAGATGGAATTGGATGGTGCATATATTGACGGCATCACAAAAGAAAATCCGTTTATCGGAACACTTCCTGTATCTGCAGAAACAGTTTCCGATGTGGAAAAAGTGAACGGCAAGATTACTCTGGTTGGTGTAACCGTTGCAAAATATGCAGACAAAGAAAACAAGGTATTGTCTTATGAGAGTGCAAAATCTCTGGATTTAAGCGAAGTAAAAGATAATGGCGACGGAACATACAGTGCTTCCTTTACACCGGAAGAGGATGGAGAATATGTGATCTATGCATGGTATCAGCATCCATCCGGAAATCAGAAATATGAAAACAATCAGGTAGACCATTATTCCAAGGCAGGCAGCCAGATGATCATCGACTATTGGGAAAACGAGCTGATCCCTTATTATGGAGATGCATTCAAAAATGTCAGATCCATGTTTGTCGATTCCCTGGAGTTTGAAACACATCTGGATTGGACATATGGCTTGCAGGATACATTCAAAGAAGCTAACGGATATGATATCACTGCATATCTCCCGGCAATTTATGACGGCAGTAATGAATGGACAGCCATCGGCAATTATATGGGAGAACCTGTTCCATCCTTCACATTCGATCAGAATACAAATGAACTGGTAAATGATTTTAAAGAACATCTGACACAGTTGTACATCAACAATAACATCAATCCTTTAAAAGAATTCTGTGCGAAACACGACATTACACTCCGTTATCAGACCTCCTATGGAAAGAGCCTGGACACTGCTGAAACAGCATTATATCCGGATATTCCTGAAACAGAATCTTTATACGGAAATGACTACATGGACTTCTACAGATTGCAGGCCGGTGCTGTTCATGCAACAGATAAAAACATTTATTCCATGGAGACATCTGCTGAATGGACAGAAACATGGAATCCAAAGAAAGATAATGGTGAATACGGCACAAGAGGAAACGGTGAATTCAACTCCGGCAACTATGAACAGACATTCCAGGATCACATCTGGCATGATCAGAGAGCATTCGCCAGCGGTGTTAACCAGGTGGTGTTCCATGGATATCCATATAACGGTTCTTATGAAGGTACGGTAGTCGAAGGAACACAATGGCCTGGATTTACAGGTTTCGAATCCTACAGATGGTCCAATTCCTGGGGTGAAAGACAGCCGAACTGGATGTTTGCGGATACATATCTGGACTTCATCACAAGAAACCAGTACATCTTAAGACAGGGTACACCGAAGGTGGACGTAGCGATTTATCATCACAGCTATTATGAAACAATCGATTTCTGGGGACCTGAAAAAATCTTTACAACGGAAGCTCTTGAACAGAATGGTTACAGCTATGACTTTGTTGATCCTGCTACATTGTCCCTGTCCAATATGACAGTAAAAGATGGTGTCCTGGATGCAGAAGGAACGGCTTATAAAGCATTGATTCTCAAAGATGAAACAGATCTTCCATCCGAAACAGTGGAACTGTTAAATCAGTATGCAGAGAATGGTTTGAAGATTGTCTTTATCGGTGAAACAGCTGCAGAAAGATCCTATCTGAATGATGAGGATATCACTGAAGGAATGAAGACTTTATTGGAAAACGAGAATACAACAGTCATTGAGAATATCGATGCTATCGCTGAGACATTAAAGAATATCGGTGTTACACCGGATGCATCATATGAAAATGAAACACTGCTGGCAAACCACAGATCTGCAGACGGAATGGAATACTACTTCCTCTACAACTATGGCAATGCGAACAACTACAGAGATGTGCAGGAAGCAGAAACAGTAGATGCAACCGTCACATTGAAAGGTGAAGGCAAGCCATACATCCTGAATGCATGGACAGGTGAAGTCACTGCAGCAGAATATGAGGAGAGCGATGGCGCAGTAAAAGTGAATGTACATCTTGCACCGAATGATTCGACAATCATTGTTCTCAGCAATGAAACTCTTGCACAGGCTGAAGAAACAAAAGAAGCATTGGGCAATACAATTGAAGTAAAGGATTTCAACCTGACGATTGAAAGCTGGACAATGGGTGATACAGTCCTGGATACAGAAAAGACTGAAATAGAAGTCGGCAAAGTAGAAACATTAAAGACATGGAAAGAGCTTGATGCAGCACTGACAGATGTATCCGGCATCGGTAAATATACGGCAACATTTACTGTTGATGATGCAGAAGGCAAGGCAGCATATATCCATATGGGTCATGTCAAAGATGCCTATGGTGTAAAGATCAATGGTACAGAGATTATCATGGATCAGGTCAGCGGCGATGCTGAAATTACAGATGCATTAAAGACCGGTGAAAATGAAATCGAAATTACCGTTGCAACATCACTACTGAATGCCATTCTGAAAAACAACAGCGGTATTCTGAATGATGAAGGAAGAGTACTGGATGACAGAAGTCCTGCCGGATATGGATTGTTCAATGAGATTGTCATTGACGGCAATATGGTAAAATAGATCTGAAAGATGGAGTATATCCATCTTTTTTTATATAATGATGTTACGAGGCAAGTCGATATGTTTTCCCGATAAATACGTATTGCAACAATTGAAGTATACTATGAGAATACCTGTTTTCTGATGGATCCATGCAGTGAAGAGAAAAAATGAGTAAAAGAAGAATGGTGGCATTACACATTACAGGATGAACCATATCTGGATACATATTTTGATTTTCCGGTGATAGAATAAATTCAGTTTACGGAGTACAAAGATGAAAAAAAGAAATGTTTTATTATCAATGGTGATGGCAGCATCGCTGTTTGCCTGTGCACAACAACAGGAAGAACCTGTTAGTGAAGAACCGGCTGAACAAAAGCAGGAAGAAGCTGTCAGTGAAGAGCCGGTGACTTCGGAAAAAGAAGAAAAAGCAGAAAAAAACGGAGAAATCTATATTCTGGCGACCAGTGATGTACATTGTGCGATTGATGAGGGATGATACAGGTGAAAAAGTGTATGAGGCTGTACAGAACGCAGTTGATGAAGCAAGGGCGGAAGGTGCGGAGTATGTCTATGCCATGGGTCATATAGGCATGGAGGCTAACTGTCATCCATGGACCTATGCGGATATTATTTCTCATACCAATGGTATTGATGTATTCTTTGACGGACACCGTCATGATTCCCAACAGGTTGTCATGAAGAATAAAGACGGTGAAGATGTCTTAAGATGTGCACTGGGAACGAAACTGAACTGTATCGGTTACAGCCATATTACAGAGGATGGTATTGATGAAACAGATGTATGGAGCTGGCCGAACAGTGTCTGTGCACAAGAACTTCTTGGCATACAGAATGATATTACCGATCAGATTGATGCGGCAAAAGAAGAGCTTGCAAAACAGATGAATGTCGTTGTGGCAAAGACAGAAGTTGAATTAACCGTTAATGATCCTGTATTGAAAGATGACAACGGTAATCCTGTACGTATTGTCAGACGTGCTGAAACAAATCTGGCTGATCTTTGTGCGGATGCATTCCGTCAGCAAGGTGATGCGGAAATCGGCATGGTCAATGGCGGAGGCGTCAGAAAGTCCATTCCTGCGGGAGATATTACCTATAAAGATATTATTGATGTCTTGCCGTTCGGCAATTATATGACGGTTGCAGAAGCCAGCGGTCAGCAGA
>JAFYCG010000180.1 GCA_017539825.1 Solobacterium sp.
GAGATTCTAAAGGGCAGCAGATGTATGCAAAAAGCTATGGTGCATATGTCAACATGATGAGCAGAACAGCCTTTGCAGAACCGGAGATCCTGGCAAATGATGAAGATGAGCTCAACAGTATGGTAGCTTCCGAAGAATTGAAAGACTACCGCTTTTATCTCGAAAACAAAATCAGAATGAAAAAGCATACGCTTTCTGCACAGGAGGAAAAAATCATCGCATCTTTCGCAGAAGCAATCAATGCTTCGGGAAATGTTGCAGAGACATTGATGGATGCAGATATGAAGTTTGCGGATGTCAAGGATGAAAACGGAGCGGATGTAAAGCTTTCCTCTTCCAACTTCATTCTTCTGCAGGAAGGTAATGACAGAACCCTGAGAAAGAACTCTTTTGAAAGCTATTATCAGTCTTATGCGGATTTGAACAATACATTTGCGGCAAGCTACAGCGGTTGTGTCAAAGCTGCTACAGCTGAAGCAGCAGTCAGACATTTCCCGTCCAGTATTGCCATGGCTTTGGCAAATGATAATATTCCTTTATCTGTATATGAAAATCTGATCGATACCGTTCACAAGCATATTGATCTGTTGCACAGATATGTTGCTCTTCGTAAGAAGATCCTGCAGCTGGATGAACTGCATTATTATGATTTATATGCACCACTGGCTAAGGATATCCATCAGAAATACACATATGAGGAAGCGCAGAAACTTGTTCTGGATGCAGTTAAACCGCTTGGCGAAAACTATGGAAAAATCGTTCAGGGTGCTTTTGATGATCACTGGATTGATGTTTATCCAAACGAAGGAAAAAGAGGAGGGGCATTCTCTTCCGGAACATATGATTCCAATCCGTATATCCTGACGAACTTCACCGGTACACTGGACAGCGTATCTACCATTGCTCATGAAATGGGTCATTCCCTCCATACATGGCATACAAACCATACACAGCCTGCTCAGTATGCTTCCTATACAATGTTTGTTGCAGAAGTGGCTTCCACTGTCAATGAGAATTTACTGATTGAACAGCTTCTTTCCAAGGAAACAGATCCGATGATCCGTCTTGCACTTCTGAACCAGTACATGGAAGGATTTAAAGGAACCGTCTACCGTCAGACGAAATTTGCCGAATTTGAAAAAGAAGCTCATGCAATGTGCGAAAGAGGAGAAGCATTGAACGGCGAGGCTTTGAATGCTCTCTACGAAAAACTTGTCCGTTTCTACTATGGTGAAAATCTGACCTTTGATGACAAAGTAAAATATGAATGGTCGAGAATTCCGCATTTCTACATGCCTTTCTATGTATTTGTATATGCTACGGGCTATTGCAGTGCAGCAGCCATCTCAGAAGGCATTTTAGAAGGCCGTGAAGGGGCTTTGAAAAACTATCTTGAATTCTTATCCATGGGCGGAAGTGCCTATCCTGTGGATGAATTAATCCATGCTGGTGTTGATCTGAATACACCTGCACCGATTGAAACTGCCTTAAAGAAGTTTGAAAAAGTGCTCAGTGAAGCAGAACAGATTGTCAGTCAGATGTAAAAAGATGGAAATATCCATCTTTTTCTATTGACTTGTTATTTATATTTGATACAATATTATTGTAATAAATATAAAAGGAGCAGAGTATGAGTTTTTACGATTATGTATTACCGACAAGAAAAGGTGAAGAAGTTTCTACAAAAAATTACGCAGGAAAAGTCGTTCTCGTTGTCAATACAGCTACAGGATGCGGATTTACACCGCAATATAAAGATCTCGAAGAGATGTATGAGAAATATCATGACCGTGGTTTTGAGATCATTGACGTTCCATGCAACCAGTTCATGGGACAGACTCCCGGCACGGATGAAGAAGTACATGAATTCTGCCAGCTGAAATACAAGACACAGTTTGACCAGTTTAAGAAATCCGATGTAAACGGAGAAAACGAATTACCGTTATTCACATATCTCAAATCACAGAAAACATTTGCAGGTTTCGGTAAGGGATTGAAAGCTATGGCCATGGACAAGA
>JAFYCG010000181.1 GCA_017539825.1 Solobacterium sp.
CTCTTTCATTGGCATCTGCATCTGCCTGCCTGCGCAGATATTCCATATGTTGCTGATCCCATTGGAGATCCTGATACAGATATTCATAATCCAGATCATAGGAAGTCGGAATCAATGAAGGATCAAAGATATGGTCTCCCGCCTGTTCGATATAAATCGTACATGCGAATTCCTGCCTGTAGTTGTTGCTGACTCTGCCTTCATAAACCTGTGACATTGTTTCACTGCGCGTACTGCCATCCTGCATGTAGATCGTCAGGGTGACTTCTTTGGTAAGTTTATGCACGCCTTCGAAGGTTGCGCTGAAAGTCCAGTATTTATTCTTCTTCTCCCCGTTGGCTATATATGTGTAATACTTACCCGGAACATCTTCTCCGTCTTTGATGGAATAATATTTGGTGCCGGCATGAATGAAATATGTTTCAACCAGTCTTGTTTCAAAAAGATCAAAATTGATTGTTTTGGATAATCTGTATGTATCCTCTCCTGTGCCTACAGTTGCAATCACGGAAGTTGACATGCCGGTCAGGATATCACCCGGAAGGGTCAGATTCCCTGTCGCATATCCCTGTCGGTTTGTTCTCCAAGTAACCGGTTCTCCGATTCCCACTTCCAATTTTACATCCGTATTCGGTTCCGCCAGTACCGTTACCGGGAAGCTTCTGTCACTGACTTTTGTGAAAGGAACTTCCAGAACCAGTCTCTTGATGGATATATTCGTATTCCCAAGAGGTATTGTCAATGATCCTGAAGTAACAGCTGCGCTGATATTGTAATTTCCTGCTTTTGCCGTCTTCAGTCCCACAAAGAAGATGCCTGTGAACTGATCACGAGAATCAAGTGAAGTAATCCTCGGATCTGTACCATACTCCTGTGAAATAGAGGTGATGGAAGTCACTTCCAGGCCATCCGGGATATTGACGATCAGACCATCTGCTTTATAATCCTTGTCCATCTGATAATTGACGCGCACATAAAATTCTGCATTCGGTGCAATCTCCGTCGACTGGCATACGATACCGGAACTCTTTACCACTCCGGAAATAGAATCGATATTCATCTTCGGAACATTCAGACTGATTTCCGTATTCTGTACAGGCTGGATTTCCACGGTTGTCTTTGCATATTTATCCGTTGAAATTCCGAAAGACGTGAAATCCGATTCGCTTGAAACGGATGAAAAATACGGATTTTGTGCAAATGCGATAATCGTATAACTTCCCGCTGTCAGTTCATCGTTGAAGTACATCGTACTGACCGCCAGCCCTGTTGTATACAGATTGCCGTTGACATCAAAAATCAAGATATTCGCATCTGTTTCACCTGTGGTGTTAACCTGCAGAGATCCGGTGTCAAATAGCGGTGTCAGGTCACTGATTTTAACCGTTCCGATATTCCAGTTGGCATCCAGTGATTCCAGGGAATATTCCTTGTCTTCATATCCGTTCAGACTGACAATGACACTTACTACGGATTTTTCCTCTGCCTTAACAGAGAAGGAATTGCCGTTCATTGTCACTTCGACAACTTCCCCGTCTGCTGCCATTGCCACTTCCGCACCATTGGGAACAGTACCGGAAACAGAATAGTAGACGATCGGTTTTTCATTGGCATCAAAAGGTACGAAAACCGGATATTGAGAATTATTATATGGATTCTCTTCCCTTTTCTTCTCATGATATTCTTTATAGGCAATGAATTCAGCGTTGACATCGCTTGTCAGATCCTGCGGATAAGAGATCACCGCATTTCGATTATCATAGAAAGGATCTGCCATTCTTGTGCCATCATCAAGATATATAAATCCGCCGATCGGATTGTAATCCGGATCATCTTCAAATTGAATGTTTTTATTGTAGATTTTATAAGTCGGGAAAGCATCATTAATTCCATAACCGTGTTCATCGGTTATAAAGATATGTCCGAAAGCCCATTCACATAATACTTTGACTCTTTCCGGAAGGATGACAGTCTGTCTTGTAAAATCACAGTTTTCAAAAGCCTCCGCACCGATTCTGAGATCTGCTCCATCCTGTGTGATTGTCAAAGTGGAAATGGGATTCCCTTCAAATGCCTCTCTTCTTATTTCAGAAACGGAAGGCGGTATTGTCAGGGTTGTCAGATTACAGTCCGTGAATGCTCTTTCGTCAATTACTTCTATACCGTTTGGAATCTCCATGGAAGAGACATTGCAGTATTCAAATCCTCCCAGAACCTTAAATTCCGGGCTGATTGTTTCCGGAAACAGTACCTCTTCGAGATCATAGCTTCTCGAAAATGCATAGTTTCCGATTGTTTCCAATGAAGCGGGGAACGATACCGTGGTCAGAGCGCTTTCATAAAAGGCATGCTCTCCGATTGTCTTAACATTTTTTCCGAGCCTTAAGCTGTGAATGGACGGTACGTCATACGTACTTTCTCCATCTTCATACACTTCCGTTTCCTCATGTTCACAACTTGCAAATGCATAATCTCCGATTTCCTCTACGCTGTCGGGAATGATCACATCTACCAGCTTTGTTTCGGAAAAGGCATAATCCCCGATTGTCTTTACGTTATTACCAAACGTCACCTTTTCCAAATATGAACCGTGGAAAGCATATTCATCAATCTCTTCCAGACTGTCCGGCAAGGTGATTTCTTTTACTTTAATATATTGGAATACGCCTCGTCCGATTTTTTTCAGCTGGCTGTCGTCGGCGAATGTGATCCTTTCAAGATAATCTCCGTAAACCCTGTATCCGGGTACATTAAAAGCTTCATCACCCTTGATTTCCACAACACTTGCGGGAATTTCGATACTGCGGTAAAATTCCCCTCCCATGCTGCAATCGAGGACAGTTACAGGAACACCTTCAAATTCTCCCGGAATGCGCAGATTGATACTGCCGTATTCCGTTTCGGAATCATAGAAATCAATTCTATACAATGTCAAACCGCCCTGATCATTCGGTGCGTATTCATAGCTGATACCTGTCTCTGTGTCTTTCGCAATGGTATTTCCATTCTCAACGTTCGAGTAATATTCCCACTCCGCATGGACCGGGAGATAATTCACCAGAAACAACAATGATAAAATGACTGATAATACCTTCTTCATACCGTTCTCCTTATATCCTCTTATAGTCATGTATTAATAAACCGGAAATTTCATCTAACAATACTTCTGATATCTTCTGATCACAGTTGAATACACCGACACATGTAGCTGTTTCTCCATTCCGGCTGATGGATGACAGTTCCATATCGATGAGTTTATCCCCGCACAAAAACTGCAGCTTGCCTGCTTTGCTGTCTGCATTTTTCATGGGATAATTCAAATGTTCAAGTACATCATAAACCGTGTTCAAAAGAATGTTTTTTTCATAGGGGTATTCTTTCCATTGCATATAGCCTCCGAAAAACAGTTCTCCATTATCATTTTCCTGAAAAATTAGAGGTTTGAACAGGTGAGTTTTGGGTTAGGTGACGGTCTAAGTACATATTTCCATTGAAATTTTATATAAAATACAAGAAAATTATATCCATGAGACGTTTAAATGACAGCCGGTATTGTTTCCTCTTGATCTTTCTGTGTTTCCTGTGGACTTCCTCAGGTTATTTAACATGGATGTATCATCTGATGGATTTGAATACCGGTTTCTCTGTTGAAATACTGACGGAAGTCATCGGTTACCTGTTTCAGGCTGCCGGTTTGCTGTTGTTCGGATTATTCATCAAAAAAAATCCTGCCTATACAGGGACAAGAAAATTCATTTACGTCATCGGTATTGATGTTTTATTGATCATATTATCTGTTTTATCACAACAGACTTTCATGGCATTGGGATTCGGTTTTCTCATGAACTTATTCCATGGGATTATCGCCGGGTATTACCTGTACCGTCTGACAACCCTTGTCGGCTGGAACAGCAGATCGCTTGTCTTTGGTCTTGCGTATGGTTCAGCAAGCATCGGCACATGGCTATTGTCCCTCATCAGCAAAGCCAACTTCATCCGTTCCGGCCACTCCTGTATTATGGACATAGTTCTTGCAGGCATAACCATATGGCTGATCACCAAAGAAAAATCCCCGAATGAGGATCTTCAATTTACGGGTGAACATGCCGATACAAGATTAATTCTTTTGGCAGGCATAACCGTCATCTTCCTGAGCCTTGTCAAAAGCATCGGTTTCAGCTTTTCTTCCGCTGAAATCAATCAGGGTATCAGCCTGGAACTCAGCAGAGTATTCTATGCCCTTGGTTTGGTGATAGCCGGCTATATCGGGGATTATGAAAGAAAATACGGTGCTGTCTGTTGTGTAGCGCTATTGGGTTTTCCCTTCATCATGATTGCATTAAAAGATCATACAACCCCAAGCATCCTGTTCTGGATCTTAAATTATCTGATGTTTGGCTTTTATACCGTCTTCCGTGTTGTTCTTTTTTCGGATATTGCCAGAAAAAAGAAAGAATATCTGTATCTTGCCGGATTCGGCCTGATGTTCGGCAGAATCGGTGATGCCTCGGGATTTTTAATCTGCAGCGCCTTGAACAATCATTCCGCTGTATTAATCTCCATTGCCGCTGTCTTATTTGCGTTTACGATATTATTATTCTTTCTCTTGTATCAGAAAGTATACCTTCCTGAATCCTTTACCCAGCCCGATGAACAGGATCAGTTTGAAACATTTATCAAGAAATATCAGTTTTCTGCAAGAGAACAGGAAATCTTCGGACTAATGCTGGAAGGGAAATCCAACGGGGAGATGGCAAATGAATTGTACATATCCGAAAGTACGGTAAAATTCCATATCCACAACATATTAAAGAAAACCGAATGTGATAACCGCATATCCTTATTATCCTTATATAAGCAGCTATAAAAACTCATGAGAAATAATCCCATGAGTTTTCTTTTATTCTTTGTATGTCCTGTACAGGAAGATTACTGTTGCACCTCTTGTACAGTCTCCGTTTACTACCCCTATCACATCCTCATATGAATCTCTGCCGATATTGGCTTCATATTCCTGTACTTCAGTTTCTTCAGAAGTGTTTTCTGCAGGCTCTTCTTCCGCCAAAATACGAATTTGCAAATTTGATGAAATTAATGTCAGGTCATAACGCACTGGCTTTTTTTGATCAAATTGTTCATTAGATTCACCACATTAGCTGTTTATATTATAAATGAAGGGGAATTTATGTTTTAGAACTTAATGGGCATACCCCTTAATAAAAAAGACCTATATCATCTATAGGTCCCTTATCCTGTTTTTTATCTGATCTTAAAGAACCAGTCCGCATAGCTTGCTTCTGTTAATAAGATCTTTTGTTTTTGGGGAATATCCTTCCTTGCTTCTTTGCTGATATGACGGATGATATCCTTGCAGTGAAGTATTCCTTCTTTGATTTCTTTTGTGTTTTCATGTTGGCGGGTTTTATATCCGCGTATGGTTCTTGCCGCATTCACTGCCATATTCATTTCCGCATATCGTTTGATGACAGGATCATCAAGACTCTGATATGCCTTTTCCGCAAAATCCAGGCTTTCAAAAGAAGTCATGTCAAAGATACCGGTATGCACAGCGGAATTCTTCCTTTGGTAATACATATATTTCTGATCGGGAAAATATAATATATTCCGATATTCTTTCATGCATTCAAAACAATAATAGAAATCTTCACCATGTTTCTTTCCTTCGGCAAAACGGTATTTTTTGGCGATATCTGCACGAATGATTTTATTCCATGGTGCCCAATGCAGGAAACGATAACCGGGATGCAGGAAACAGCGATACATTCCCTCCTGATCCAGAATCATTCTCTGATTGCCGATTTTATCATTTTGCAGATGGGGGTTTTCATTTCCTTCATCGTCTACCGTTTTTACACCGCATTCAATCATTTCATACCCTTCATCGGCATGTTCCAGCATGAATGCATAGAAATCTTCCGTGACATAATCATCCGCATCAATAAAGCCGATCAACTCTCCTTTGGCAATATCCAGTCCTTTGTTTCTGGCTGAAGAAACACCTTTGTTTTCCTGGGAAATAAGCACAAACCGGCTGTCTTTGTCACAATATTCCTGACAGATATCTTCACTGTTATCTGTAGATCCGTCATTGATCAGAATGCATTCAAAATCTGTAAAAGACTGTTTTCGTATACTTTCCAGGCATCTGGAAAGATACTCTTTGACATTATAGACAGGTACGATAATACTCAGCTTCACGATAATGCCTCTTGCAGAAAGGCAAAGCTTTCTTTTCTCTTCTCTTCCAGTAAAACATCCACCTGCGGATAGGATATTTCCTCATCTGCTTTCCCAACAATATCAAAATCAGCCGATTTTGATATTCTGTCTTCCAGTTTCAGAAGACCAAGCAGATTGTCGATTCTTGTATTTCTGGATTCTTTTCCTTCCGCAAAACGATAGAAGGTAATGAATTTCTTATGATTCAATATGGAAAAAACAGTTCCGTGGAAAGAGTCGGTACATACATATTCCGCACCTCTGATCAGATTCAGAAAATCGACGGGGCTGATATCATATCTTTGTACATTGCCGAAATGCAGATCATTTTCCACAAAGGCATTGATATGCGGACATGTAACGATTCTGCAATTCTTTTCTCTTGCCAGTTTTTCCGCCTGTTTGCGATGTTCTGCATTATCTCCTAAGAAGAAGGCAAAAATATACGGTGTTCTTTCTACTTCCTTATAAGGAAACACTTCTTCCCATTCCTCTTTGTTCAGCATTAACGTCGGATCCAATGCAACCGTTGCATTTCTGTTCGTCAGTTCTTTGACAATTTTTGCACCGCTGTCTTCCCTGACACTCAGATAATCAATACGATCAAGATATTTTTTCGTCTCTTTCATCTGGTTTTTAGGAACTTCCGTTACGCCGAAACTTGTCGCAAAGGATATCTTGCGGATTTCATCCGGCACAAACAGAAGATTGTAGAATTTGCTTTTGATACCTGCCGGTGTCCAAAGCTGATCGCTTCCTACCATAATGGCATCATATCTTCCGGTTCCTTCCTGCAATGCTTCATACCCTTTAAAGACAGGGGAATACGGTCCAAGATATGTTTCCCTGTATTTTTGAAACAGCTGATTGCGTATATGATTGTTTTTCTCAATGGAAGGATATTTTTTCAATTCTCTTTTTTTGGAGAACTCTGTTATTTTTCCATGCATGAAATAGGGATTGAAAACCCTGCTCATGTTTTTGATGAGAAAGGAAGCTGTCATCTTGTTGTAGCGGATGACTTCATATTCCCATCCTGTTTTCTCAATCATCTTTTCCAAAGCGAGAATCTGCAGCATGCTTCCGTAATTATTACAGTCATATCTGACACATAATCCGAGTTTTTTCATATTC
>JAFYCG010000182.1 GCA_017539825.1 Solobacterium sp.
GATAGGCATAGAGCATTACCTCATTCAATATTGCTTAATGCCTGTGCGAGATCCTCAATGATATCATCAACGTTTTCAATACCTACAGACAATCTGATCAGATCCGGTCCTACGCCTGCTGCAATCAGCTCTTCATCTGACATCTGACGATGTGTTGAAGAAGCAGGATGCAGAACACAGGTATGTGCATCTGCAACGTGTGTTGCGATCATTGCGATCTTCAGATGCTTCATGAATTCTTCCGCAGCTTTTCTGCCGCCTTTTACACCAAAGGAGACAACGCCGCAAGTTCCATCTGGCATATACTTTTGTGCCAGATCATAGTATTTGTTGGATTTAAGACCCGGATAATTTACCCATGTTACTTTCTCATGCTTCTCCAGATATTCCGCAACCTTCTGGCCGTTTTCACAATGTCTCTGCATTCTGACTGCCAATGATTCAATGCCAAGATTCAGCAGATAGGCATTCATCGGTGCCTGAATGGAACCGAGGTCTCTCATTAACTGTGCAGTAGCTTTTGTGATGAATGCACCGGCAAGGCCGAATTTTTCCGCATAGGTAATGCCATGATAGGATTCATCCGGTGTTGTTAAACCCGGGAATTTATCCGCATGTGCCATCCAGTCAAATTTACCGGAGTCAACGATGCATCCACCGACAGTTGCATCATGGCCATCAAGATATTTTGTGGTGGAATGGGTAACAATATCTGCACCCCATTCAATCGGACGGCAGTTAATCGGTGTCGCAAATGTATTATCAACAATTAACGGTACGCCATGCGCATGTGCTGCTTTAGCGAATCTTTCAATATCAAATACGATGAGTGCAGGATTGGCAAGTGTTTCACCAAATACGCATTTTGTGTTTGGTTTGAAAGCAGCTTCCAGTTCCTCATCAGAGCAGTCAGGATCTACGAATGTAAAGTCGATGCCCATTCTGCGCATAGTAACGTTGAATAAGTTATACGTTCCTCCATAGATTGTAGAAGATGAAATAACGTGATCTCCTGCTCCGGCAAGATTAAATACGGAGAAAAATGATGCGGCCTGTCCGCTGGATGTCAGCATGCCTGCTGTTCCCCCCTCTAATGCGGCAATCTTTGCAGCTACATAGTCATTGGTAGGATTCTGCAATCTTGTGTAGAAATATCCGCTTGCCTCAAGGTCAAACAGTTTTCCCATGTCTTCGCTTGTATCATATTTAAATGTAGTGCTCTGTACGATCGGGATCATTCTGGATTCACCGTTTTTCGGTGTATATCCTGCCTGGATACACAATGTCTCTTTTTTCATATTCTATCCTCCATACATCAATGTGATTAATATATCACATTATAAAAGAAAAATCAGAAAAACCGAAAAAACTTTGAAAAAAAGTGTTGTAATTCAAAAATGTTCGTGTTAATATACTTAGGCTGATATGGCGTGTTGGTGAAGCGGCTTAACACACCGCCCTTTCTCGGCGGCATTCACGGGTTCGAATCCCGTACACGTCATTTTTAGTGTTTATAGGGGTGTAGTACAATGGTAGTACATCGGTCTCCTAAACCGCTGATGGGAGTTCGATTCTCTCCACCCCTGTGGCTATGATGTGAAAACTCTGTGCTGAATAGTACAGAGTTTTTTTATTCAAAAGTATAGACGTGATGATGCAGGGATAAAACAGATTTATGTATAGAAGAAGACCGGTTGAATTTTATTTCTTATAACTCTTCCCTTACTTTCTATACCTTCTTTCTTTACCGCAGTTATGCAGAATATAAAAAACGGCTCACACCGCTTTCCCTGTTTATGTCCGGTTTCTTATCGGATATATTATCAGAAATCATTCCATGGAATCCGATCAGTCTTTCCAGATAAAATGGTAATTGATTGACTCCCCTCCATCTACGACGATATTCTGTCCGGTGCAGAAGGTGTTTGTGACACTGAGGAAGTACGCCCATTCGGCAATTTCTTCAACGGATGCCCACCGTTTCAGAGGTGTTTCATCCATGATCTTCTGCCATAATTGCGGATCGTTGATGACACATTCGTTGAGTTCCGTCAGTACCCCGCCCGGATCCAGACTGTTACAGGTTGCCCCATACGGTGCAATGCGCATGGCAACATTTTTCGTATAGGCGATTACCCCGCCCTTGCTTGCACAGTATTCAGGAAACTCAGATCCTGTATGACCGCTTGCAGAGCCGATATTCAGGATTGAGCGGATATTTTTCTGAATTCCGTATTTTTCTGTCACATGGATCAGGGCTTTCAGATTGATATCGATATCTTCTTCATTCTGTGTTCCGGCATTATTGATGAGTATTTCGATATCATCGATATCAGGCAGATTCTCTTTATCACGGATATCACACATGTAATGCGTATAATTCTCATGATCAATTCCGGAAAGCTTTCTGTCAATACCGATGACCAGATGGCCATCCTTAAGGAATCTCAGGGCAATCGCCTTGCCGATTCCCCTTGCTGTTCCGGTAACAAGCACCTTCATCTTTTCTGCTCCTTTACATATGTCAGATATTCTGATCCGACATTCTGTTTTTTCCATTTCTGTATGACATGATAGCCGATCGGCGAGAATACGACTTCCATGAGCAGCTCCGCAAATGCACCTGTCAATGCACAGACAATACACTGTATAAGTGTCCAATGAAACCCATCCCAGAAAATCGGTGCGAAATACATGAATACGATCACTGCAAAGATCAGATTATCCGCAAACTGGCCGATAAATGTGGAAATATAGGTTCTTGCCGCAAATGCCAGTTTTCCGTCCGGATTCTGTACAAACGCCTTTCCGATCGACCAGTTCAGAAAATTGTTGATGACAGCTGAAGCAAGGAATGCAATTGTACTGCCAAGCAGGATGAACCATGTGCCGCCAAGGATCGAATTCAATGCGGTATAGTCGTCGGCTGAAGACGGAATGATGCTTGCAATATAGAAAATAGCACATGTCATGACATTGATTGCAGCCGCAAGAACGGCGATCTTATTGGATGCACGTGGACCGAAGTACTTCGTAATCACATCCATGCACATAAAGGAAAGCCATGAAATCAGAATTCCACCATCTAATGCAATCCATTCGGTCTGAACAATTGTCTTGTTCGCCAGAAGATTCATGGAAATCACACTGACTGTGAATAAGGTAACAACGGTTGCCGGAATGGATCTCAGCAGGATACCGGTTTCCTCTTTTTCCCTTGCCAGCCAGGAATTCTTCTGTGTCATAGTATCTGTAATTACTGTCATATTAACCTCCGAAAAAAAACAGCTTTACAAAACGCAAAGCCGCCTGAATAAAACTCTGCCTGGGCAGAGCTACATGAAAATATCAGCAGCCCTAGTTTTGTTTAAAGACAGGATGGTACTAACGAACTGTCTACGCTATATTCTAACTGTTTATGTAAAATAAAACAAATGTTTTTTCTGACTGTACGGAAGGTTTATTCTATTCCCAGCTTCACAAATACCGGCTGAACATGCAATGCAGGCAATATCTTTTCAAATAAGTCTTTTGTCTTAAAACGAATAGAACTGGTATTTGTACAGGGATGACAGCCGAACATCTCTTCTTTCAATACATCTTCATCTACCAATAACGTAACACGATGGTCTTTATCATTCATTAAACCCATTACAGATACACTTCCGGGGTGAAGATCCAGGAATTCTTCCATATACTGTTCTTTCGCAAAAGATAATCTGCTTACACCAAGCTGATGGGATATCTCTTTTGTCTTGAACGGTTTATCTCCAGGCATGATGAGCAGATAGAAATCCGTTTCCTGTCTGTTACAGAGAAATAAGTTTTTACAGATGTGTACATTTAATATCGCATCCACTTTAGCACATACTTCCATACTGGTAGCAGGCTGATCCGGATGATCGGTACGATCAAAAGAAATATTTAATTCATCCAGAAAGGCATATGTCCTTCTTTCCCTGTCTTGCCTTCCTGTCATATCCGCAGGCGATCCGTGAATAAGCTCCATACTATACCCCTTTCACAAAACACAAAGCATTATACCATTATCAAAGAGTATACAAAAAGCTTTTCTGCCGATAACAGAAAAGCTTTTTATATTTATTCTTTTGAGAACAATCTTGCACTTGTTTCAAATACTTCTTTGCATTCCTGCGGAAATACGGTCTCATGACATAGTTTCTTTTGTTCAGGATCGAACAATGACCATTCCCAGTCTGTCTTGGAATAATCTTTCAGCTGCAAAGTATTACCGCTTCTGAATATTTCTGTCGGACCGACAAAACGGGTAAATGTATTCTGGTAGTTCTGCATCAGTTCCTTGTAGCTTGAATCCGGTGCATTGCTTGTCATGATTAACAATACAGGAATGAGGCGGGTATTACAGGATGGTGTTTCTTTATTGTAGGTCAGATTCTGAA
>JAFYCG010000183.1 GCA_017539825.1 Solobacterium sp.
AAGGCTATGTTCTGCTTGATTCACCGATCCGTATTACAATTGCAGGTAACAGAGTTACCGCAATGCTGGGAACAAGTTATCTGAAAATATCTGTAAAGGGAGATGCAGAATGGGTAGAAGGCCAGGCAGATGATACATATCAGATCAGTGTCTGGAATAACCCGGGTGTTGTACTTCCTAATACAGGCGGTTCCGGTACTGCAATGATTTATCTGATCGGCATGATGCTTATTGGTCTTGCAAGCGTAGGCCTGATCATGAAAAACAGAAGAGAAGCAGCCTAGCAGCTGCTTTTCTTTTGGGTGGATTTGCAAAATACAAGAACTTCCTGAAATAGAAAAAGGCTTCCGTCACAAGGAAGCCTTTTATGCAAGAAACAACATGTTAATGATTTTAAACAGTATGTAGAAAACCTGAATCATGAATATGCAGAAGAGAACAAGGCCTACGGTATAGGCAAATCCGCCTCCTGTAACTTTGGTAATAACCTTCAGAAGGGGATTGTTGTAATCATCTACAAGAAACATGAAATCTTTATGGAAGATTTTATCAATCACGAATATTACCGAAGCCAGTAAGATCACATAGAATATGGACTTCCATACACCCGGATAATCCAGAGGAATTTCCTTGCATACGAACTTCGCCACAACATAGGCAATAATCAATCCGTGATACAGAAACTGATGGATGGTATAGAAGTTTACTGCCGGCAGAGTTGATGTAGTAGGAAAGAGAACAGCCATAAATGCTGCAGGCATAAACAATGTCAGCAACATGATCGGGAAAATGGTATTTCCGATCCAGATTGAATCACAAACGATGGAATATGACGCAAAACTGCAGAGCTCTAAAGGGAGGAATTCATATACATCACCGCCGGATGCAGCTATCAGTATGAGTTTTATTATATCAATGATGATTAATGTTGCCCCTATGGAACGTAAGAGCAGGATTCTTCCCTGCATATCCATGTGACTATAGATAAAAACAATGCTTGCTACAAACACTGCCATTATGGCAATCCAGATAAAATGTTTTTTTGTAAATTGTCCATATCCCAGTCCTTCCGGGATTTTGTCGGTGTGTGTCCAAAAGTACCTCATGCCGACTATTATAGGCTTGTATTCTTTCTTGTAAAGAGAAAATGTGACTATAAATATAACTAACTTTTTTGAACATAATATCTTAATGGTTTTGGTCATAAAAAAGTGATTATGTAATAAAAAAGTGCATATTTTCCCTTGTAAAGTCTGACATATATCATAAGTACAGAAGGGAAAACCATGGCAGATTTAATGAATACCATCAGAAGCAGATGTGTAATCTGTAAATATAAGGAAGATCAGATTATTTGCTGAGCAACCTGGGAAAGCTAACTATATAAAAATAACAGAAAAGAGCGGATGGGTATAATCTGTATCATGAATAATGATGCTGTCTAAAGTGCAGAATTGTATATTTAACCGGAAGTTTGCTTTTCAACTGAAAGAAGCTGTTTCTTCCATCATTGTAAAAGCACCTTATTACTGCATGGTGATAAGCTGATTTTTTTACATTTGCAAACGCAAAACGAGCATTTTATACGTAAATAGGTAAAATATATAATTGCACAATTTTGCTAAGACAATGCTTCTAATCATCATTTTTCACAAATGCGGTACTAAAGTGTAGATGAAAATGCATTAATGAAGTGAAAATGTAAAATATACAAAACAGTAAAATTGTACAAATAAACATTGATTGTCAGCAGATATATATGTTAAACGAGTGAAAATGTAAAAATTTTACTTTTTATGACCGGATTTCTCTCGTTTTTTTGTGTTTTTTAGTGTGCAAATGCACTGTATATGTTATATTATAAATGTGATTTTGTGCTTATTCATGAGCGTTTGTAAAATTATCATTTCAATAATGATTCATCAGCTGATGAGCAGGCAGAAAACAATGGAGGAGGAAACAGGAAGGAGAATGTATGAGGATGAAAAAAGTATTCGCATTGGCAATTGCGGCAGGATTATTAATTGCTTGCGGAACAACTCAGACATCAGACCAGGGTGATGAAGATGCAACGGAAACAGAAAACGGTGATTTTGTAACTGTATTTCCGAAAACAGACGATTCACTCGTCGGCGACACCATGCCGTTTTATGACAATGGGAAAATGTACATATTCTACCTTGCCGATCAGAGAGACGGTAAGACAGGATATCATCCATGGGCATTGTTTACAACGGAAGACTATTGTACTTATGAGGACAAGGGGATTGTGATTCCATATGGCGAAAGTGCCACAGATCAGGATATCGCTCTTGGTACCGGTTGTGTCATGAAAGACCAGCAGGGTCTGTATCATGCTTTCTACACAGGACATAATGACTATTATGCTCCGAAAGAAGCAATTATGCATGCAACCAGCAGTGATATGCTGAACTGGACAAAGATACCGGGAGATACTTTTATCGCAAATGAAAAGTATTCTCAAGATGACTTCCGAGACCCGTATGTATTCTATGTGCCGGAAGAACAGCAATACTGGATGCTGGTGGTTACAAGAAGCGAGGGGACAGGTGTCATTGTAAAGTATGTTTCCAAAGATCTCAGCAAATGGGAAGATATGGGAATCTTCTTTGAGGATGACCTTGGTTATGGCACAAACATGGAATGTCCTTCCCTGCTGCAGTTCAACGGAAAATGGTATCTAGCATTTTCAGATCAGTGGCCGGACCGTGTTGTCCATTACCGTATAGGAAATTCCATTAACGGACCTTTCCTGAAACCGGAACAGGATACGCTTGACGGTAACGGATTCTATGCGGGCAGAATGGAGACAGACGGTACGGATCTCTATATGGTCGGCTGGAACGGAACAAAGATCAAGCATGATGATGTCAATGACTATGACTGGGCAGGAAACACAGTGATTCACAAACTTCAGCAGCATGAAGACGGTACACTCACACCGGTTGTCAACGAAAAGATTGTTGAAAAGATGAATCATGAACTGAGTGAGACACCGTTAAAGATGACCAATACAATCAAAACTCTGGATGACGGATTTGAATTATCCGGTAATCAGTATGAACTCGTACAGTTTGCTTCATTTGCAGACAGTGGACGTGTAGAAGCAGAGATCAGCGGATTTGAAGGGGACGATTTGTTCGGTATTGCTTTTGCACCGGATATTGAAAATGTAGGCGCATTGAACTATGTGTTCAATGTTCCTGAAAACAGAATTGAGTTCTATAACACGGAACAGATTACAGAAGGCGATGCGCAATCCTACATGGATTATGATTTTTCAGGAAAAGATACGATTCATCTGACGATGTTTGTAGATGATGGCGTAACCTGCCTGTATCTGGATGATGAGATTGCATTAACGGCAAGAATGTATCGTTCGGTCGGAACAAACTGGCAGTTCTTTGGTGTCAATGCCGGCGTAACATTCGATAATATCGGAATTTATGACTGATAATACGGAGAGTAATTATGGAAAAAGAGTCTGAAAAAAAGTCAAAAAAAGTACTTTTTGGTTTTCTGTCTTCCAAAGCAAAGGCGATCATAGCTGCATGTGTCGGTATTGCTGCTGTAGCCGGTGGTCTGATCTTTGCGTTATTAAATAATAATTCCGGCGGAAAGATAAATACGCAGGATATTGAGTTGATTGAAGCGTTCTGGCCGGATGCTTTTGTGGTACAGGCATATGATGAACCGCCTTTTGCGGATGATCCGAATCGTACAAACAATGCATTTAACGTCATTGATTTCGGTGAACAGGGAAGCAATGGCTGGTTCTTCCGTTATGGTGATTATAAGAAGCCTGAAAGATCTCAGCGTTGTACGATGTTTGACGGCAGCAAATATTCACAACCGGGTGCAACAGGTCTTGAAATCAAGAATAATTTCGTGCATACGGCGGATCGTGTATCCCCGATTCTTGAATGGCGTGCGGCAGAAAAAGGTAATGTCAACGTTACAGTATCTTATGTAAAGAATGTAAACGGTGATGCTAATCCGAGTTATCCGGATGGTGTACAGCTGCTTGTTTACAAAGGAAATGAACTCCTCGAACTGCAGACGGTTACGATCAGCACAACAGAAGAAAATTTTGCGCAGATCAGACTGGAAAATGTTGCAGTTGAAGAGCTTGAAAGCCTGTATTTTGTCGTTAACCCGTCTGCAAACAATGCCTATGACGGTGGCAGCTTGTATGTTGCAATTGCGGATGTGAATGCACAACCGAAGACAGCTTCCTACACAAGCCGCAGCGATAACAACGCTGACAGTATTGAAGACTTCGGTCCTCAGGGAAGCAACGGATGGACATACATGTATGGAACAAGCCCGGCTGATGCTGCTCTTGCTTCTCATGAAATGGAAGGCGAGTATATCAACTGTACTTCTCCAAGCCTGACAATCAAGAAGGATTTTATCCATCCATCCCTGAATCATAATGCAATACTGGGATGGGTTCCGGCTGTAAACGGAAATATCGATCTCAGAATCAAATATACAAAATTTGAACAGAATGACGGCATGCCGGATTTCCCGGATGGTGTCAAGCTCAAAGCATATAAGAATGACACTCTGATCTATGAAGAGGATGTGGCTGTATTTGCACAGGGAGAAAATCTTATCAAGTACAGAATTCCTTCACTTTCTGTTACAACTGCAGACCGCTTGTATTTCATGGTCGACTGCGCTGGAAACTCTTCCTATGACGGTGGTGCATTGGATGTCACAATTATTGATATCAGAGGTGCAACAACAGAAAATGACATCGGTATCGATGAATCCGAAATCCGTCAGAATGTCGCAAATGTCATGACTGACTTCGGCCCACAGGGAAGTAACGGATGGTTCTTCCAGACCGGTTATGGTGATGATCCTTTCCATGCATACAATATGAGTCCGTATGACAAGGGCATGGACAGATATTTCAGTGACAACTGGCTGGAGATCAAACGTGACTATGTCAATACAGGCGAACATGACAGTTCTGCCGTCATCAAGTGGAAGGTTGCTCAGAACGGAACCGTATCCGTAAAAGCAGCTTACACAAAGATGAAGAATGAAGATAAGAACCCTGCTTGGCCTGATGGTACAAGAGTTTCACTGTACCTGAATAATCAGCTTCTTGCACAGCAGACATTTGCGCCGGAAGTCAACAGGGAAATCACAAAGCGTCTGGATATTCCTTCCCTCAAAGTCAACAGAGGCGATTACATCACAATGGTTGTCAACGGCATCAACAACAATGCTTATGACGGAGGTAAATATGAATTCTCCATTATGAGCACAAGCGGACTTGTCGGTAACACGGAAAGAAATGTTCCTGCAACCTATGACGGCAAACGTGTCAACTTTGCTTCTACAAAGGATGACTTTGGCAAACAGGGTTATAACGGTTGGTATTACCAGTATGGCTATAACAGAGATCCGTTCTTCGCAGTAAACATTGAAAAATGCGAGAATAACGAAAAGTACTACACCAAAGACGGTGTGGAGATCAAGAAGGATTATATCGTTCCGGGTCCTAACGGAAAATCTGCCAATGTTAAATGGATTGCAGCAGAAACCGGAAAGATCAATATTGATCTGCAGTATACAAAGTTAAAGAATGAAGATGCAAATCCTGCATGGCCTGACGGCGTAACCGTATTGCTGATGAAGAACGGAACTGTTCTGAGATCTGAATACTTTGCACCGTTAACCGACAGGGAAGCCACAAAAGATCTCTCCATCAACGGCGTGAATGTGAACAAGGGTGATGCGATTACCATGATCGTTGATCCGGGTGCAAATGCTGCGTATGACGGTGGTAAGTACAGATTCGTGATTGAAGATGCAAACAAAGTGCCTACAGTCAAAGTCGGAGATTATGACAACACAACATCCCTGATCGGTTTGACATCCATGCAGCAGGGTACGGATGGATGGTGGTTCCTTGAAGGAACATCTCCGTCTAATGCAAAAGTGCTCACAAAGATGACGGATGAGAATACATAC
>JAFYCG010000184.1 GCA_017539825.1 Solobacterium sp.
ATATCTTCAACCGATATGCCCATGTTTCTTAACAGGGATATTCTTTTCAAAAGAGATACATCTTCATCCGAGAAAACACGATATCCGTTTTCTGAAAGTGATGGTTGCAACAGGCCTTTCAGGCAGTAATATTCAATTGCCTTTTTTGTTGTACCTGATAGCTTGCTGACTTCATGAATATACATGGATATTACCTCCTATGAATACTGTAAGCTGACCCCTTAGGGTATAGTCAAGATCATTTTTGATAATTTTTATTTGACAGGATATTCTCATTGTTATAAAGCATTTTTCAAAAGATATGATGTATTGATCTCGTATGCCTTTTTTATAAGAATGAGTGATTATAGCGATTGTTTCTGTATTACGATATAATGTGATCATATAAATCGTGATTTAAAGGAGGCGGACAGTATGATCACACATACAGGAACTGAAACAATCGAAACCGAACGTTTGCTTCTTCGCCGTTTTGAATATCCGGATATTGATTCGATGCTGCGCAACTGGATTGCGGATGAACAGACACAATGGGATTATGGTGAGCCATACTATCCAACCCCTGAAGCTGTACGTGAATTATTCGATACGAAATATATTGTTTCTTATTCCAAACCTGATTATTACCGATGGGCAGTCATTGAGAAAATATCAGGTGAATGCATAGGCCAGATTGCTTTTTTTTCAGTAGATACAAAAAATGAACATGGTGAGATTGAATACGTTATCGGACCGGCTTTTCAAGGAAAAGGATATGCTACAGAGATGACAAAAGCAGTCATTGCCTATGGATTTGAAAAGATCAACTTTCATAGAATTGAGATTGACTGCCGTACGTCAAATGAAGCATCACGCAGGGTTATTGAAAAGTGCGGACTGACTTATGAAGGTGTATTTCGTGATTTCTTCTGGCGGAAAGATCATTTTGAAGGAAGAAGAGTATTCTCAATATTGAAGCAGGAATATGAAGCAAATCAGAAATGAATTATCGGAAACTTATGGTTACGGGGAGAAACATATGTCAACAGAATCCGGCTATAAAGAAACAGTAACAGAGAAACTCCATCTCACGGTTGAGCGTTTTAAAATCTGGGCTGATCAGAATTTCCCCGAATACAATGAAGATCATGATAACGGCGAATGGGAGATCGGTTCAGACGAATTTGATGCAATGAGAGATGCAGCATTAACGGTTATCAGGACAAATGTTCCGGAAGAAACATCACCTGAGGCCATTGATATTTGATTTTCTGAAATCCGGAGATGAGTATACCGAACGGATGGCACTTGATTCGCTTTCTGTATTATATCCGGATCAAGCGGAAGAATATGCTGAATTGTTTTGGAATCGAAGCATATATGATGCAGATGAATACCAGAAGATCATGGCACTGCATGTGTTGCATGCAATCGGATCAAAGAAGCTTGCACATTATTTGCAGCTTGCTGATAATTCATCCTGTGAATTTCTCAGACAAAACGCCCAGGATATCAGAAAAAAGTGTAATAGTGAATAAAACCTGGAGAGTGAAAGTATATGGAAAGACATGTTATTTTATTGAACGGACCTTCCAGCAGCGGGAAATCCACTCTGGCCAGGGCATTACAGGAAACAATTCTGGGTAAGAGAATGGAAAGATATGAAGTGGTTTCCATAGATGATTTTCTGAAAATGTCACCGACAGAGACAATCTATGAAGATGATGTTTTTGAAATATCGGATGATTTATGTAAAAGGGTATTGGAAATACTTGATACAGACACCGGTGTCATTATTGATCATGTGATTACCAGTGAACGGATTTTTACACATCTGAAAGAAAATCTGTCTTCCTGTCATATGCATATGATATGCATTACCTGTCCTTTGCAACTGTTGCGGCAAAGAGAAGCTGCAAGGGGAGACAGAAGTCCGGGATCCGCTGAAGCTTCCGCACAATATCTGTTTCCGAAGGAAGGATATGACCTGGTTGTTGATACCGGCATGAAATCACCATCAGAGAATGCATTGTTGATTTTCAATACAGTATTTCATGCTTAATAATGCAGGATATATCATTGCATTGAAATGGACTTATTTCTCAGAATTATGAAAAAAACAGTTGAAATCAATTTTTAATCACATTAGTCTTATCTCAGGACGTCCCAATTATTACTGAGAGGAGACTTAAATCATGAATAAAGAATACCTGCATCAATACATTTCTGAAAGTGCAGGAAATGAAAGCAATATCTGTCAGATCCATGCAATCAAAGATGGAAAAACGGTATATGATGACTGCTGGCGGGGATTTAAAACGGAAGATGCGATGAATGTCAACTCGGTAACCAAAGGGGTCATGGCATTGCTGGCAGGAATAGCATTGGACAAAGGATATATAAACAGCGTGGATCAGAAGGTGCTGGATTTTTTCCCTGACTATAAAGTCAAACGCGGGGAAAAGACAATTTATGATGTGACAATACGGCATCTTCTGACGATGACAGCACCATATAAGTACAGGTCTGAACCTTGGACCAAAATATGTACTTCAAGTGACTGGACGCTTGCCGTATTAGATTATCTTGGAGGACGCAAGGGGATAACAGGAGAGTTCAAGTACGCTACATTGGGAATACAGATCCTTGCAGGCATTATTGAAAATGCCACCGGCATGAAGTGCATTGATTTTGCAAATCATTATCTTTTCGTTCCGCTTGGATTACCGGAGAGAATTCCGCATGGAGACAGTTCCAAAGAAGACCAGTTTGATTTCTTTATGAATAAGAACCCGAGAAAATATGAGTGGTATTCCGATCCGCAGGGAACAGTAACCGCAGGATGGGGATTATGTATGTCAGCCAGAGACATGGCAGTCATCGGTGCAATGGTTCTTGAAAACGGCTTATATGAAGGAAAAAGAATTATCTCCGAAGAATACCTGAATGCCATGCTTACACCATATCTTAAACTCGATGAGAGAATGGGGAATATGAGTTATGGATATCTGTGGTATAAGCCGTTTGATGATCGTGAAGTGTATGCCGCAATCGGAGACAGCTGCAATATTATTTATATCAATAAGACAAAAAATATCTCGGTTGGCATAACCGGAACATTCAAGCCGAGAATATTCGACAGGGTTGCATTTATTGAACAAAAAGTATTACCTTTGATTGAAGGATATATCCCGATGGGCAGGTGAGTCATATGTATGAATTAAAAAATGATCCTTTTTATGAAATGATCAGGAGTTACAAAAACTGCATTATCGATTATTGCATCATCAAAGATGATACACCTTATACGGGATATCGTTCCCATAAGGATGCGATATTATTTGCAATGCTGAAAGTGATAGAGCGATATATCGACGAACAGCTCAAATCAGAGATCGCATATAGCAGGAAGGTCCAGGATGAACCGTTTCCGTGGAATCTGGATATAGGGAAGGCACAGGCGCACAGAATTGATGCTTCTGAGCTGTTCCGCATACCGAAGATACTGCGTACAGACCGAATCGGACAAAGATTTTATGAAGGTGGCTTGCCGGATCCTTTGGCAGGTGATCAGATTCCGTATTGGTATGCTTTCTGGGAAACACCGCATACCTCAGGATACGGACCGGATGATTTTATCAAGGTCAACTCTGTTTTATTCCCGCAGGGAACAGATGAACTGGAAGTATATGAGTGGACTACGGACTGGTCGAATTATTTTGAAGCAGGTCGTGAATGGTGGGGCACTGCATGCTGGAGTGTATACGATAAGCACTTGAACAGATATGTCGTTATCATGGCAGATACAACGGATTGAAACATTTTTTGACAGGTTGTGTCAGTCACAACATTGCTTGAGAAAAATGACATTCCATAACGGAAGGTTCGCGATCACTATTTTCTCTGCAAGGGGTATGATTTAACAGTTTGAAACCGGCAAATATCCGTTTATCGGGATTTGTTGAGAATAATTATGTTCTGGAATAACTCCGTGGCGAATACATTACGAGTTCTGTTTGAACGACACCGGAAATTGCAAGCAATAATTCAGCAAGTAATCAGAACAGAATAATGGCAGACATATCTGAGCAATAAATGACAGGATTATTTCAACTTCAGGAGATACAATGATCCCATCAAGGAAAGGAGGCTCGATCGATGGAGTGGCTTACTTGCATTCGTACGGCAATCGATTATGTGGAAGAGCATCTGACTGACAGCATCAGTGCGCAGGATGTGGCGGATCAGGTGTATCTTTCTCCGTTCTTTCTTCAGAAGGGATTCTCATTGATGACAGGTTATGGTATTGGAGAATACATCAGAAACCGCAGGCTGTATCTGGCAGCTCTGGATCTGAAGCAGACGGATGACAAAGTGATTGACATTGCGCTTCGATACGGCTATGAAACACCGGAGAGCTTTACAAAGGCTTTCTCGCGGTTCCATGGTACAACACCATCACAGGTGCGCAATGGAGCAGGGATCAACATCTTCCTTCCCCTGTCAATCAAACTATCTATTCAAGGAGGTAATCAGATGGACTACAAGATCACAACGATGTTCCCGTTTAAGGTCATCGGCTTTCAGAAAGTGTTTGACAATGAAACCGCATATGCAGAGATTCCAAAGTTCTGGGATGAGATCTGTGAAAAGTATGCATACAACGTGTATGACGGAAATGTTCCGGCAAATTCCTACGAGAAGGCACTGGTGGATAACTGTATCGGGGAATACGGCATCTGTATAGATGATGTCGGCAATGGAAAATTCAGATATCTTATAGCCGGAAAATATACAGGGGGAGAGGTTCCGGAGGGCATGGTCGTTTATGAGTTTCCAAGAAGCGAGTGGGCGGTGTTCAACTGCATCGGTCCGATTCCGGATGCTCTGCAGAGCGTTAACACGCGAATCTTTAAGGAATGGCTGCCGGGCAACCCGGAGTATGAGCTTTGCGGCCACGCCAACGTGGAATGGTATGATTGCGTAAACGGCGAAAAGACTGATCCCGACTACCATAGTGCGGTCTGGGTACCGGTGAAAAGAAAAGAATAAACAATGTATCATTTAAGATGAAAAGGAAGCCATATCTGCTTGAAAAAGCCGGCAGCACCCGGGAAGCATTAAGCCTGTTATCCGATCTTCCGGTATCATCCAATCTGCAATATTTTACCGGCAGATAAAAAGGACTGAATTTTGCAACAATATGGAGCTCAGTATTTGATTTGGATACATTGGCGATTTTCAGAGCAGAGGTAGATCCGAGAAGGAAAAAATACATTATAAACGAAAGATTAAAGCGATAAATTCCTGTTTATCAATCCGGAAATCTTGTCAGTAATAATAAGAAATAATGTGGTGAATTACATTAGATAAGGCAAGGAAAAGGCAGGAGATATTAAAAAGGACATTCAACGGGTCATTACAGGAACCATTTTCTGTAAAGAGGATATAAAAACAATTCTGAAACAGTCCAAAGAGGAAATGTTTTTTAGAAATCCAAAACGAATTGTTATAAACAGAAGTCGAAACAGGAAAATCTATTTTTGAAACAAGGAACAGCGAATCATGCTGTTCCTTGTTTTTATTGCTCAGTGTATTGGCTGTTTATTTTCAGGTGTTTTCGATATCAAAATAAAATTTAAAAAGAATATTATAGTATTCTCGTTCTATGGGTAAATAAGGACTTCATGGCAGCGGTAGGGAACTCATGATAACTCTTTTATATTTTATATATGTGTATGATACGCAAAATCGAGTAAAATCAGTTTCATATGTATTGCATTAGTTTTGTATGATAAATACCGAAAAAACATGAAAAAAGCCTGTATTTCAAGGCTTTTGCAGCTGTTTAGCATGTATGCAGTACATGCTGATAAAATGAAAAAAATGAGCGCTAAGGGACTCGAACCCATGACCCCTTCCACGTCAAGGAAGTGCTCTCCCAACTGAGCTAAGCACTCAAGTGCTATAAAATAATAGCACAAGTCATGTAGAAATGGAATATTTTTTTTCGATTCTGAAAATATAACGTTTATTCGTATAATTGTTTCGATTTTTTTTATGGTCTATCAGTTTGAAGATATGTATAATTTTATACATAGAGGTAATAGTATGAAGGCATATCAGTTTAAAATCACATTAAAAGGTTCCAAGCCTCCGATCTGGAGAAGGGTGATTGTTCCTGCCGGACTCAGTTTTACACAATTTGCAGTTATTATTAATAAAATCATGGGATGGAACGGAGAACATTTGTATGAATTTATTCTTGAACCTATGGAAATAAAATTATCTGAAGAAGATGACGATGATTATGATGACTACGGACCGTATGAAAATCTGGATGCATCATGGAATCGGATTGATGATTATGTAGAGGATTGTCCTAAATTTGAATATGTTTATGATTTTGGTGATGACTGGAGACATGTCATTAAAATGGAGAAAATCATAGATTCATACGCATTTAATTATCCGATGGTATTGAAATATAAAGGGGATATGCTGATAGATGATTGCGGAGGAATCTTCGGTTATTACGACCTTCTGGAAGCTTTGGAAGATGAAAATCATCCGGACCATGAAGAAAAGAAGGATTGGTTCGGTGAAATAGAAGACTATGATTTTGATCTGGATGAAGTAAATGAGGATCTGGAAAAATATGAACTGCTCGATGAAACTTCCGGTCCTATGAGTTACATGGAGATACAGGAAGATCAGTTCCAAGGCAATTATGCTTTCAAGAGACTTTCCTTTGATGATGAAGAAGTCTATGATGATAAAATTGCAAAATGCATGTTTAAGGTATTACATGGTGCATTGCCGGATGATCAAGAGGAAATGGATATCATGATGGATATGTTTGATAAGATCATCACCGCTTCCCATGTAGAAAAACTTCTGGAACATACAGAGATGACCAGAGAGGAAATCTATGAAATCCTCGATGTGGACGAAACAACAGATGCATTCATAAACATGCTGAGAAGTTTTCAGGATATGGACTTCCCTGAGGAAGATGACGAGTGGGATGACGATGATGACTGGGATGATGACGGACCGGTCTACAGTGACGAAGAAATTCTGTTCTGATAAAAAAAGAGGTTTAGATGAACCTCTTTTGTTTTATGGATTATGACGGATTACCTATGTCACAAATGACATAGGAATCATTTTCCTTGATTACCGTCACTGTGATTGTCTTTGTATCATATCCGGCAGTTTCAAGGAAGGTATCTATTTTTTCATTGATGTAAAGAAAGGTTAATCCCATTAAGCCGGATACTGCTTCTCTTTCATCGGTAATATCTTTCAGCTTTTCAAGATCCACTGCGTATAATTCCGAGAATTCTGTAAGATCCATATTCCTTAAAACAGCAGACAGATTATCCGTATTGACAATATCCAAAGATACAGTAACGGTATACGTTTTATCTTCATTTTTCACGACATCTTCAATGGTATGGTTTTTGATCATTTTCTGTGTGATGTTTGTCAGAAGCTCATTCAGGCTGTCTTCCGTTTCCTGTGTATACTCTATACCGGGAATACGAAAATCATCAATCATTGAAGAAACAGAAATGTATTGATCAAACTGGCTTGCAGCTTCCCTGACGAGATAGTTTTCAGCCTCTTCATTGTTACCTTGCTCAATTGATGTGAAGAATTGATCAGCAATCTGATGTGCTGCTTTTTTTGTGTCTTTACATCCTGTAAGGGAAAGTGCCAGGTTCATGCAGAGAATGAATTTCATGATACGTTTCATAGGAATTTCCTCCCATCACAAACACTATCACAGATTATCTTTTGCAACAAGTCTTTTATGCTTATAATAGTGATATGGAACTGCTCGTTGTACAGATGACAAAAGAACCGCTCTTTTTTTCCTGCAGTGTAATAGAAATGACAGTCAGTATACCTGTACAGGGATGTATCGGATGTGGCAAATGCGTGAAAAAAATGAAATGCATTTATGAAGATGAAGTGAATCAGGCAGCGGATTTTGATTTTAATGCGTTTGTTTTTGTGACGGATACATATTACGGATCCTTGCCAAAAGATGCCAAATCCTTTCTTTTGCGTCTTTTCCACAGTCATCCGGACAAACTGGCCGGCAAGCCGTTTCTGTTACTGGTACATCGACGAAAAGAAACAGAAATGAATGTAAACTGGCTGCAGAAAGAATGTCAGGATCTTTTGATGCCGTTTTCCATAGAAAATGCAACAGGGAAAGAAACCGGCCTGCAATGGCTGCGGGAAGAGGCTGCAATACAAAGAGATATTTCATATTTACAGAGAAAAACAGATTTTATACGTTAAAATCAGATATAATGATAGAAACAAATCGGGAGGATATCATGAATCATTCTAAGACAATTTCGCTTTTTCTGGTGTTATCGCTTTTATGCGGATGCAAGACATCGTCAGTATCAACACCTACACCTACAGCTTCCCAGCCAAATGAGTCTGTCAATGAAACAGTGGAAGAACCTGTACAGGAAACCGAAGCTGTTCAGGTGACTGCTATGGCCAGACCGTCCTTTCTTGATGTAGAGTTTGCACAGAAGACGGGGAATGCATCTGCTGAATCCGTTGAGCTTGCTGCGGATCTTTCCAATGTAGTGAATCTCGGCATGTTTTATCTGAATGATGCACAAATGCAGGATTTACAGAATCAGTATTTTTCAATCTCGCAGGGATGGGACAGTGAATTCTTTGAGATCTATGAAAACAATATGTATATGAGCAAGGCAAATTTCATCACGGTTGACTCATTGATGCATACATTCCATCTGTATTATCAGTATCTGCAGAAAAACAGTGAAAGAACATATCTTTCCGGCAAGCTGTTTGAAATGAGCCAGATCATGTATGAAAACAGCAGTTCCCAATACAATGCATTGAAGGGGACAGAGTGGGAAAGTGCTGCCTTAAGAAATGTGCGTTTCTTCAGCATCGGCCTGGATCTGATCAAAGGAAATGAAGAGCTGAGCGATGATGTCATTGCCCAGGAGCTTTCTGCAATTTATGATGCTTCTGGTATCGGACCATCTGTTCTGATGACAACCGATGAAGAATATCTGCAGGACTATAGCCAGTTCAAACCGAGAGGCTATTATACCGAAAGTGAAGATCTGGAAAGATATTTCAGAACCATGATGTGGTATGGACAGATGAATTTTGCGACAAATAAAGAGGATCTCAACCGCAGTGCTTTATTGATGAATCTTGCTTTGAACGGTGCAAAAGACCAATGGGAAACTGTTTATGAAGTCACTTCCTTCTTAAGCGGGGAAAGCGATGATGCTACATATTATGAATTCATGCCTGTCATTGAAAGTGCATACGGTAAAATACCGTCTACCAATGATCTCATCAGCAATCCCGACGGATTTAGTTCTTATGTGGAATTATGCAAACAGATGGATCCTCCTAAGATTAACTCGATCGTTCTGATCCAGAATGGAGAAGATACAGTTGAAGAAAGAAATGAGAAAACCATCGGTTTCAGAATTCTCGGCCAAAGATTTACCATTGATGCAAACATCCTGCAAAGACTGGTTTACAGGGAAGTCAGGGAGAATTCCAATGGTGAACAGAGACTTCTGCCAAGCGGACTGGATGTCTGTGCAGCCATGGGATCTGAAGAAGCATGGTCCATCCTTGAAGAAGAAGGAAATACAGAATTTGAAAACTACACGGAAAACATGGATAAGATGAAGGAAGTGATTGCAGAGAGCACGGATGAAGAATGGGGTGCTTCCATTTACAGTGCATGGTTAAAGACATTAAAACCATTGCTGGATGAAAAAGGAGAAGGTTATCCAGAATTCATGCAGAACAAGGCATGGGACAGAAAGAATCTTGCTTCGTATCTGGGAAGTTATGCAGAATTGAAACATGATTCCATCCTCTATGCAAAACAGATTATGGCAGAGATGGGCGGAGCAGGTTTTGAAGATGTACAGGATGACAGAGGGTATGTTGAGCCTGAACCTGAAGTATTCGGAAACCTGGCAAATCTTTGTGAGGCATTAACCCAGGGCCTGAAAAACTATGGACTGATCAGCAGTGATGATATGGAGTCCATGAATAATTTAAAAGACCTTGCCGCAAAGTTAAAGACAATTGCCGAAAAAGAGCTTGCCGGCCAGCTGCCGACGGATGAAGAGTTTGATTTAATCCGCTCCTATGGAGGACAATTGGAACATTTATGGACAAAGACCCTCGGTGATCAGGACTACTACAAAGCTATGGAACATCCGAATCCGATCGTTGCCGATATTGCTACAGATCCAAACGGATACTGTCTGGAAATCGGAACAGGTAAGCCTTCATATCTCTATGTGCTCGTTCCTTTTGACGGTGTATACCATCTTTGTTCCGGATCCGTATTCAGTTATTATGAATTTGAACAGCCGATTTCCGACAGACTGACAGACGAAGAATGGAGAGACCGTCTGAGCGAATGGAATAATCCTGTTGCCATGCCTGAATGGGAACAGGCAATCTATGCAAATTAAGAAAATCATACCTGTTGTTTTGCTTCTGTGCATTCCCGCTTTATTCTATGCATATCAGCGGGGAATGTTCCTTCCCGGATGGATTCAATGGCATAATGCGGATTTTCAGGAAAACATCGATTTGGATGAAGAGGAAGAGAGAATTGTTCTGAAAAACAGGACATTGTACATTGATGATGTAAAAATGACAGAAAGAGAGTGGCTTGTTTCCGATGTAAGGATTGTTGATATCGATCGTGATGATACAAAGGAAGTACTGCTTCTTGTCTGGAACCGGAATGCCTATGGCAAATATCATCCGTTCTGGGTTGAAGAAAAAAAGAATGCCTTTTATCAGCATCTCTATATCTTCTCTTACAGGGAAGATGGACTGAAGCCTTTCTGGATGTCTTCTGTTCTGCATCCGAATATTAAAACGCTTTCGATTGATGAGGAAAGCATTCTGTATATCGAAGATCCGGATGGGGAGCAATCAGAATGGGCATGGAAGGAATGGGGCATTGAACGGATTGATGAAACGAATATTCCGTATTAAAAGGATATGTGAAAAGCATATCCTTTTTTGGGCATATTCATTGCAATTCAAATACCTATACGCTATTATAGGATTCGTTTCAGAAAAGGGGGTATGGAATGACATCAGCAGATATCTGGCAATTGGTGATTGATTCTTTCTGGAAGCTGTTGCTTCCGGGATTAAAAATGACGGTTCCCCTGACGGTGATCGCATTCTTCTTTGCGATGATCATTGCCGTAATTGTCGCTATGATCCAGTACGCACACATTCCTGTATTAAAACAGCTCGCCAGATTCTATATCTGGGTTATCAGAGGTACACCGCTTCTTGTTCAGCTTTATGTCGTATTTTTCGGATTACCGAGTGTCGGGGTGAAGATCAGCGGTTTTAATGCAGCAGTGCTTGTCTTCTCCATCAATGAAGGTGCATATTGTGCAGAGACGATGCGTGCCGCATTGGAGTCGGTATCGGCAGGACAGCTGGAAGCAGGGTATTG
>JAFYCG010000185.1 GCA_017539825.1 Solobacterium sp.
CGGTCTGGAGAAGGGCAGTGATGACTATATCACCAAGCCGTTTTCTCCAAAAGAACTGGTTTTACGAGTCAACAATGTCATCCGCAGAACATACCGTGATGATGATCAGAAGATCAATGTGGACGGATATGTCGTGGACGAAAACCAGCGTACGGTTACCTATGGCGATACGGAGATTGAATTGACAACCAAAGAGTTTGAACTGCTGATGCTGTTTGTCAATAACAGGGGTACCGCTTTTCCGCGTGATCAGATTCTGGAAAAGGTATGGGAACAGAACTACTATGGTTCTGACCGCGTTGTCGATGATACGCTGCGCCGTCTGAGAAAGAAGATGCCTCACCTGAGCATTCATACAATTTACGGATTCGGATACAGGTTAAGCTGATGAAAAGAATGAGGATGTGGCTCAGAGAACTGACTCTGACCCAGCAGTTGCTGACAATTATTTTTGCGTTTGTTTCTTTTTTCGCAGGTTTTGTCTTGCTGTTTTTATCCCCGAAAATCGATGAATTCTCCGAAACCGAAATGTACCGCATCCTGCACAGTTCACAAGAAAGCGTGATTCATTATCTGGAGGAAAACCCGGAAGGTTCCTTTTTTGTTGCGGATTATGAAGCAACAATCACACAGGTGCTGTATATTCCCGCTAAACAGAGCTTTGAAATCTTTTCCGGGGAAGCCATTCCTTTGGTTTTACAGGAAGATATTCAAAACAAGCTCTGGAATTCCTTTTCGGGAACACAGGATTTCAAGCTTTCCATCCAGGATGAAGAAGGAACTCATACGTATCTGTATTCCATCACACCTTTGAAAGACGGCAGATATCTGATCGCATTGATTGCGGATGCATACAGAATCGAATTCCGTACTTCGTTAGTCAACGGTGTGGTATGGATGAATATCATTATCGTCTCCCTTCTGTTTGTCCTGCTGATGATCTGGGTCGGTTCTTTGATTATTCCTCTCGGATTAATTAAAAACTACGTCAACAAAATACGGAACGGTGATGAAAATGCCGTGCTGAATGTAGAAAGAAATGATGAAATCGGTGAAGTGGCAAATGCCATCCGTGATATGTATAAGGAAATCGGCAGGGAAAATCGTGAAAAACAGGAGATGATCCAGAATATTTCTCATGATTTAAAGACACCGATTGCCACAATCAAATCCTATGGGGAATCGATCAAGGATGGTATTTATCCTTACGATACCCTGGAAAAATCGGTAGACGTTATTATCGAACATGCTGACCGTCTTGAAAAGAAGGTCAAGAGCCTGATCATCCTTAACAAGATGGGATATCTTCTGGATGATTGTGAAGAAGGGGATCATCTGGATATGAATAATGTCATCGACAAAGTTCTTTTGTCCCTGAAGGTCATTCGTCCTGAAATTACATTCATCAAGAAACTGGAGGAAGGTGTCTGTTTCCATGGAGAGGAAGAACCTTGGCGCATCGTGGTTGAAAACCTGATTGACAACGCTTTGCGTTATGCGAGAAGTTCCGTGACCATCACGCTGGAACCAAGAGAGTTATGCGTGATAAATGACGGTGATCCGATTCCTGCGGACTCCCTGGAAAACATCTTTCATCCGTATGAGAAAGGCAGCAACGGCCAGTTCGGACTGGGATTGTCCATTGTTTACAGGGTTGTTAATACATATGGATATCGTGTCAATGCAGAAAACCTGAGACAGGGTGTTTGTTTCAGAATCTGGCGTGAAGCGACAAAGAAAGAAAAAAGAAAAGAGAAAAACAGAAAGGCATAGTTTTCATGGAAGATATCAGAGAGATATACGGTGTCCGCACCTCTTATAAGCACGAAGGTGAAGGCAAGCCGATGATTCTTTTGCACGGCTGGGGACAGAACAAGGAAATGATGGATGCAGTCTTTGAGCACTTCAAGGACAGGTTTCATGTATACAGTCTGGATTTTCCCGGTTTTGGCAAAAGTGATAATCCGCCCGAGGCATGGGGTGTGCCGGAATACATGTATTTTCTGGAAGCTTTCATCAACATGTTTGACATACAGAATCCCATTCTGATCGGGCATTCATTCGGCTGTCGTGTGGCTATCCGCTACGCTGCAACCCATGATGTCAGAAAGATGTGCCTGACCGGGGCTGCCGGTATCAGGCCGAAAAGGGGACTGGATTATCATATCCGTACAAAGACTTACAAGGCAGGCAAATGGCTGTTAAAAGTAACCGGTCAGAAAGAAAAACTGGAAGAGTTGCAGAAGAATTCCGGATCGGAAGATTACCGGAATGCGCAAGGCATTATGAAACCCACGTTTGTCAAAGTCGTCAATGATGATGTGAGCGATATTCTGAAAGATGTAAAATGCTCCGTGCTTCTTGTGTGGGGAGAATATGATACTGCCGCACCATTATGGATGGGACAGATGATGGAAAAGGAAATGCCGGATGCAGGCCTGGCAATCTTTGAGGGAGATGACCATTGGGCATATTGGCATCAGGCAGACCGGTTTAACCGTGTATTGGATATATTTTTGAAAGAGGATGCAGCATGACAATATTGAAAGCAGTTTTATGGATCGTGAGTATCGGGACAATGCTTGTGCCGGTAAAAAGAGCTTTGCACATGTTTCAGCAGAACCGATATGAAACAGGCAGATTTATCAAATGGATGAAAGAAAGCCTGGGCATTCAGGTCTCTAAATCTTTTATTCCATTGCTCCTTGTCATTGGTGCAATTGTTGTTTCTTTACTTATTCATGGGACAGTTGGTCTGATCATGGAGATTGTCATCATGGCTATGCTTTGTGTATATCTGTTCCTGCAGGAAAAGGTAAAGAAATACATTAAACCTCTTGTATATACTGCAAGAGTAAAAAGGCAGATTGGTGTCATGGCTGTATTAGCGGCTGTTGTATTGATTCTTTTATGGATTGCTGATTTTAAATGGCTTATTCCTCCGACATCCTATCTCTTACCATGGATCCTGATTTTCCCGATGGCATGGATTACATCTCCGATCGAAGCTATGGTTCGTCAGCATTATTTGAATGAAGCGAAAGATATTCTGGCATCTCATAAAGACCTGATTAAAATCGGTATTACCGGAAGCTATGGAAAAACCAGCACGAAGAATATCATGCAGGCAATGATATCCGAACAGTTTTATTCCCTGATGACACCGGCGTCTTACAATACACCGATGGGAATTACAAGAACTATCCGTGAAATGCTGAAACCTGTTTATCAGGTATTTGTCTGTGAGATGGGTGCAGACCATGTCGGGGATATCGAAGAACTGATGAATTTCGTCCATCCGACAATCGGTGTTGTCACTTCGATAGGCCCTCAGCATCTGAATACCTTCGGATCGCAGGAAAACATCACGAAAGAAAAGATGAAGATGATTGAGATGCTGCCGGCTGATGGATTCGGTATTTTAAACTACGACAATCCGTTTATTCGTGATTATAAAATTCAAAGCAATGTCGAAGTAGTTACCTATGGCATTGAAAACAAGGATGTTGATTATTATGCAGAAGATATCAGATATACGCCTAATGGTTCTTCCTTTACGGTTGTTCATGGAGAAGAACGGGTACAGATTGAAACAAAGCTGCTTGGCGGATTGAATATTTTGAATATCCTATCAGCAATTGCCTGTGCAAGACATCTCGATGTCAAATGGAATGTCATACAGCGCGCTGCCAAAACCATGAAACAGGTCGAACACCGACTCGAACTGAAAAAGATTAACGGTTATCGTTTTATTGATGACGCATTTAATGCCAATCCATCCGGATCTGCAATGGCGCTGGAAGTATTATCCATGATGCCTAACAAGCGCTTTATCGTAACACCCGGTATGATTGATCTTGGCCCGAAACAGGAAGAGATCAACAGAAACTTCGGCTCCCTGATGAAAGACAAGGCGGATTATGTGATTCTGGTCGGTGAACAGCAGACGAAACCGATCGTGGATGGATTAAAAGAATCGGGATTTGACATGGATCATGTCAAAGTTGTGAAAACAGTAAAGGAGGCATTCGGACTGGTATATTCGCAAGCCACTGCAGAAGATACAATCCTGTTGGAAAACGACCTTCCGGATGCATTCAGTCATTGATATGAAGTGGGCTGTATTAGCGACATGGAAGATGTCGGAAAACGGCAATCGCATTGCTTCTGAAATCCTTTCGGAAAACGGGAAGGCATCCGAAGCTGTCTTGCAAGGCATATCTGATGTGGAAGATAATCCGAACTTCCATTCCGTAGGATTCGGCGGAAGGCCGGATATCAATTGCAGGGTCATTCTGGATGGCGGGTATATGGATGGAGATACGCTCCATTTCGGTGCGGTAGGAGCAATTGAGGGCTTCCGTTCACCGATTCATATTGCCTATTCCCTGAAGGAAGGCGATGCCAATAATTTCCTTGTCGGCAAAGGTGCTGAAGAATATGCGGAAAAGCATGGTTTTGAAAAAAGAGACAACCTGACAAAAGAAATGGTTGCTCTGTATGAGCAGGAAAAAGAGAAAAGAAAACAGCTCAGTGCATACGATGGACATGACACCGTCTGTTTTCTGGCAAAAGATACATACAACAGTATCTGTGCAGGAACATCCACTTCCGGCCTCTTTATGAAAGAGAAGGGGAGACTGGGAGATACACCTGTTGTCGGTAACGGGTTTTATGCAGATTCTAAAACAGGTGCTGCAGCAGCTACCGGCATGGGAGAAGAGATCATGAAAGGGTGTCTCAGCTATGGAGCTGTCATGTACATGAAGATGGGCATGAGTGCACAGGAATCTGCAGAACGTGTTCTTTGGGAATTGCACAATGAGCTGGTTGAAAGAAACGGATATGCCAATCCCATGTCATTGATTGTCTTAGATAAAGACGGCAATTTCGGTGTCAGTACAAATATTGAATTTACCTTTACCTATGCAAGTGATCAACATCCCGGTGAAACCTATATCGCAAAACCGGTTGAGGGCAGGACGGTGATCACAAAAGCAACAGAAGAATAACGAAAAAAACATCCTGTTTTCATCAGAGACAGGATGTTTTTAATGACTTTACTTGATAATGATTTTGATCTTGCAATCTGACAGAGGATAGGTGGAGCAAGCATGGTAGTATGAATATTTCTTGTCAGCCCATCTTCTGCCGTCTCCTTCTTCCGGAACAAATACGTTTCCGCTCAGCAGTTTGCATCTGCAGAATCCGCAGGCACCGCTTCTGCAACGGGAATTGTTCGGAATACCGGCTCTTTCCAAAGCGACAGTGAGAGGTTCAAGAGGGTTTGCCTCAATGACATCTTCCTGTATTCCCCTGAGTACCGTCAGCTTTACAGGAGCAGGATTGAAGCCTTCCGGCCAGCCGTCTGCTTTTGTGATATCCCTTGGTGCGCCGAAGATCTCCATGCGGATTCTTCTTTGCGGGACTTTCATTTCCTCAAGCTGTGTTCTGACAAAATGATACATCGGAAGCGGTCCGCAGATAAAATACGAACAATCCTCTGCAGAATACTTCTGAATAATATCCTTTGTCAGGAATCCTTTTTCACCTTCGTAATCTTCTTCACCGGAGATGACATTGATGAATTTCACCTTATCGGATTGAATGGCTTTCAGTTGTTTTTCAAGTATGATGTCCTTCGTAGAAACAGAACCGTACAGAATCGTCAGCTGAATATCCAGTGTACCGTTTTCGATTTCCTTTGCCATGGAATAGAATGGTGTAATGCCTGATCCGCCTGCAAGAGCAACTACATTTTTGGAATCTCTTAACGGTTCGAAACAGAATTCTCCAAAAGGCAGATGAGCCGTGAAGGTGTCTCCTTCCTTGGCATTGTCATAAAGCCAGTTGGAAACAAACCCTTCATTTGGTTTTCCCTGGCGGATGGTCAGTTCAAAGAACGGATCTGCGGATCTTGCCTGGAATGGGGCACTGCAGATGGAGTAAGGTCTTGTGGTGATTGTATCACCGATCTTTAGATCCAAGGAGCAGTACTGGCCTGCCTTGAATGGAGGAAGTATATCTCCGTTGATGGCTTTCAATGTATATTTTTTGGCGGTAGGGGATACTTCTTCTATTTTGGTGATCATGACATCCGTCTTTTCCGGATGAAGCTCTTTTGCGGTTTCACGGATCGGATCACGATAGATATTGTTGGGATCGCCATGCTGAATCAGGGATCTTCTTGCTTTGGTGACGCGGGAAGCACCGGTAACATCTTTTAAAAATCCATTGACTTTCATTTTTCTGCCTCCTTCATCCAGGTGAGAATTGTTCTTGCAGCAATTCTGCCGTTGTTGATATTACATGCCATGCCGTCTCCGACGAGCTGATGGCTTGCACATCCGACGAGTCCTTTGATATAGAATTCTTTTTCAATGTCTTCCAGTCTTGCAACGACGGAGTTGTCCATGGACTGCTGATAGCCATAGATGCCTCCTCTGTAGTCGCTTGTATAGTGAGACATGGTTACAGGGGTTTCAATTTCAATTTCCACAATATGATCCAGAAGATTAACACCCAAGTGATCAGATACACGGTCAATCATCTCTTTGGCAACTTTGTTTTTGACTGCAAAATAATCATCTGCTTTGACATCCATGAAGCTTTCCGGTAACGGGAGGAAGGTGATGGATAAAGAAGTCATTCCTTCTTTGACACAATCCGGATTTGCATAGTTCAGACAGATCGTTGTCAGATAATCCCAGCCGCCAAGCTGTCTGCCTTCTTTCCAGAAGACATCTGTATCAAAAGGAATGTCACTGGAGAAGACAGAGTAATCATGGATATTCAGATCTTCCGGTTTCTGATCCAGCAATAAAACAACACTGAAGTTTGTGACGCTCATCGGCATTGCATTGGCATACTTTCTTGCCTGTGCAGGAACTTCGCTTTGCGGTTCAATCATCTTTCCGTAAACGGTATTCGGATATGGTGCAGAAGCGATATAATCCGTATGAATTTCATCACCTCTGGATGTTCTTACACCATATACTTTTCCGTCTTTGACAAGGATCTTGTCAACATTCTGTCCGTATTCAAACTGGACACCGAGTTCTTCACATTTTTCCGCCATGGCAACAGACATCTCATGAGAGAATCCTCTTGCGACATAGCTTCCGCCGATCATATAGTCTGCCATCAGGAAAGCATAAATCGTAAACGGCAGAGTGCTTAACGGCTGTCCGACGTAAATCCAATAGGCACTGAGTATCTTCTTGACTGCTAAAGGCAGATCAAATGTCTTGTCGATGACTTCCTTCGCACTGTAGCCGGCTGTTTTGACTAGGGGCTCATGCTGAAGAAGCATCTGTGCCTTGGAAATGGAATGGTCATTCAGGAATAATACGGATTCGTATACATTCTTGCACAATTCCAGCAAGCGGTTTACTTCACCCTTGGTACCCGGATACTGTTCTTCGATTTCATCTGCGCAGATCCACGTTCCGTCCGGTCTTCTTCCTGCATGTAATTCAATGTCGATATCATCCTTCGGAGAGTAAAGATTATAGGCTTCAGGTACTCTCAGCCAGTCAATGGCGACTTTCATTTCATCCAGGTATTCACGAATGTAGAGAGGATCCTCTGTCGGACCCAGAGACATCATTTCGTGGAGAGTTGCCTCCATTTCCATTCCGTTGCGGACAAAGCTGGTGGCCATGCCGCCGGGAAGGTTATGTCTTTCCAGAATTAAAACATCTTTACCTTCGCTGGCTAATTTCATAGCGCAGCTCATGCCTGCAAGGGCGCCACCGATGACGATGGCATCATATTTATCTTTATAAAATGGCATGTGTTTTTGACTCCTTATTTGCATTAATTATAAATAAGGTTGCATGTTTCCGTCAATCTGCAAGAAGGACTTTGTCCATCATTTCACATTCATGAATGAAGCGAAATACTTTTCTTCAGAGGAAAGATTGTATATGATGGAATTATTAACGGAGGATTAAATATGCAGTTTGTGGTTATGGCGTATGATGGAAAAGACATGCTTGAAAAAAGAATGTCTGTCAGAGGAAGACATTTAGAAAACATTGCTAAGGTAAAAGAAAAAGGACATGTGGTATGTGCAGGAGGCATCCTGGATGAAGAAGGAAAGCCGAAAGGATCGGTACTGGTGCTGGACTTTGAAAGCGAAGATCTGCTGAAAGAGTATCTGGCAAATGAACCATACATTACGGAAAAGGTATGGGAAGATGTCAGAGTAGAAAAGATGAATGTCGTCATCGTCAACG
>JAFYCG010000186.1 GCA_017539825.1 Solobacterium sp.
CAATACAACACTCCATCTGCCTACTGTTTGGATTTGTGCACTGCTTTGTCTGAATTGTGCAGTGGCTTCTTCGTTAATGCGGTCATATTCGGCAAGCATCTGTTTTTCAGGTGCTTCGGTTGCTTCTTTATCGACAATGGAAATCAAAGCCCAGCCCGGTGTCGGCATCGGTGCACCGGCGACATAGTATTCTTTTCCGTCGAATGTAAGTGTCTTAAGATCTGTTGTTTCTGTAAGTGACTGGTCTATGAAGGAGGCAAGGTCTTCGTCTCCTGTATTTCTCAAATCTTCCGCTTCGGAAGAGATTGAAATTTTAAACAGGCTGTTATCTTTCGGTGCCAGAATGACCTGGCCGTTGTTGTTGATGATACAGCCAAAACCTGTATTGGTGGCAGAGGTATTGATGAAATCATCCATTTCATCCAGAACGATATCAATTGCGACAACACCGACGGTTTTACCATGAACGACAACAGGAGCCGAACAGGTAACACAAAGGCTGTGAGCGAAAGCATCTTCTATAATTCCTGTGAAATAAAGATCTCCGGTTTCAATTGCGCCTCTGTACCATGGCCTTTCACGGACAGGGAACGGGATCAATTTTCCGTTTTCATCATATTTATTTACAGTTCTCGTATCAATACAAAAGAATGTGCCGTCTTCAAGACCGATATAACAGCTTGCAATCTTATCAGAGTTGGAAAACATAGCTATCATAGGATTCGATAAATGTGCGAGATAACCAAGATATTCTGACTGGGTATAATCCACACCTTCTTCGCATATTACCATCGCGGATGGGGTACCGTCTAATGAAGGATCGGGAGGATTCACTGCAACAGGGGACAGGTTGTCCTTGCTTTCAAGGATTCCTTCCGCCATTGTCTGCAACATATATGTGTTTTCTGCAATCTCGGAGAAATCCTTATTTGCGATTTTTGCCTGCTGAACTGTAGCGTCAACAACCATGGTTTCCATGACTGCCTGCATTGTTGCTTTGGATGTCTCCGATATTGCCTGTTGCTGTCCGACTCTGGTTTCACCAACAATTCTGACCAGTGTTTTGTTCTGGTAGGATGAGACTGCAGTAAATACCGCAATTGTTGTAACTAACAGGATTAAAACAAGGAAAACGGTTTTTTTTTGAAGCCCGTTTAACATTGAAGAAAAATATTTTTTCATCTATCTATGCCTCCGAAAAGCTGTCTCTGAGTATTAAGCGATACGACGATTATAACATAAAACAAAATTCTTAGGCGTATTTGAAGCCTTTTTTTACGGAAAAGGATATTTAGAAAAAAATCTAAATACCGTTTGACAAACATACTCCGGGGATATACAACCTATTTAGATATTAATCTAAATACAAGGAGTGAATACGAAACTGCATAAATATGTTTTCTGGGCATTTATGTTAGGATGGATCGGAGAAGGAATAGCCTGCTTTTTCGCATATCAGGGAAATACAATGCTTTTTACGATGTGCCTTGTGCTGACAATGTTTATGCCTTTGGAGGCAGCACTGATTACCAATCATTCTCTAAAAGGAATGGGTTGGATAGCAGAGTTCAAAGATAAAATAGAATATTATGTGGTTGCATGGTTTGGGCCGGTTCTTCTGACAATTCTCGGTGCGGTTTTGTTTTTTGTGATTTTCCCGAAAACATTTGATATTCAGGCTTCTGCTCTCAGCGCAACAGAAGGTGAGGAAATTATAGCGCAACTGGAACAGGCAGGGTTAAGTCCGACAATGTATCTGCTGCTCAGTGCTGTTTCTGCAATCACATATGCACCGGTAATCAATACATTTGTTTCCCTGGGAGAAGAAACAGGCTGGAGAGGGGTGATGTATCCTGCTTTAAAAGAAAAATACGGAAATACACCGGGAAGAATTATTGGCGGTATTATATGGGGTGTCTGGCACTGGCCGTTAATCATTCTTGTGGGATATGAATACGGAACGAGTTATTTCGGCGCACCGTTTACCGGTTTAATCGTCTTCTGTTTGTCTACGGTTGCCATGGGAACTCTTATCGATTATGTGTATGAAAAAACAGAGAGTATCTGGGCTCCTTCCTTAATGCACGGCGCCATCAATGCTTTTACGATACCATTGTATTTTCTGCATGCGGATGCTTTATATTTACAGATCTTAGGACCGTTAGGTGTCGGATTGATCGGTATGATTCCGATGCTTACAGTTGCATGCATCATATTGAAAAAAACTATGAAAAAAAGATATAGCAATAACTATATCTTTTTTTATCCCGCCTTGAAGTTATATACAGGATGGATGATCTTTTCAATTGTAACAGTATCCTGGACATTCTGAATGATCTCATCCATCGGCTTATAAGCCATTGGTGCTTCATCAATGGTATCCAGAGATACGGAAGTCGTATAGATGCCTTCCATTTCTTTTTGGTATGTCTGCAGATTGAACTCCTGTTTTGCCTTGGCGCGGGAAAGAATTCGTCCTGCACCATGCGGTGCGGATTCATTCCATTCCGGATTTCCCTTACCTGTACAGATCAGGGAACCATCCTTCATGTTGATGGGGATGATCAAACGCTCGCCTTTTTGGGCAGAGACGGATCCTTTTCTGAGAATCATGTGTTCCAGATCGATATAGTTATGAATGGTAGTAAAGGAATCCTTTACTGTCCAATGCATCTTTTCAACGATAATGGATGACATTGTCATGCGGTTGTACATTGCGTATTCCTGCATGATTCCCATGTCATGTAAATACATGTCCATCAATTTACCGGAAACATAGGCGAATTTTTTGTCTTCATTGTTCTTTAAATCCTTTTTCAATGCTTCAAGCATTGACTGGATTTCTGCTTCACGTCCTGCTTCCTTGTATTTGCGGATCTTTTCCTTTACATCTTCTTTTGTGGCTTGATGCAGGGAAAGAAAAGCTTCGTTCTGGTAGTAATCGGCAACCTGGCATCCTGCATGTCTTGATCCGGAATGAATGACAAGGTAGTAATTACCTTCTTCATCCTGATCCAGCTCAATGAAGTGGTTTCCTCCTCCGAGAGTTCCCAGAGAAAGACGTGCCCGGTTCATGTCAACTGCTTCCTTGCAGTAAAGATCATCAAGACGGGTATGTTCAATGTTTGGATGAGGCATGCTGCGAATATTGAAACCGGCAGGGATAAACTGATGAATAACTTCATCCAGCTTCTGATAGTCGATTTCCTTTTCTGCAATCTGTACAACTTCCATACCACATCCGATATCGACTCCGACAAAGTTCGGAACAATCGCATCCTGAATGGTCATGGTTGTACCGATGGTACATCCTGCACCCGCATGTACATCCGGCATAATGCGGATCTTTGCATCCTTTAAGAAAGGAAGATCACACATATGCTGAATTTGTTGAAGGGCGGTTTCTTCAATGTTGTCGGTATAGATAACTGCATCCGTGTAGATGCCCTTTAAATGTATCATGAATCCTCCTTATGCATCCAGGAAGTAGTTCGCATCAAGGAGGCTGATTTCCTTGTCATTTTCTGCTTTTCCAAGCTGAACGACATAGTCAGCTTCCTCTTTGTCTTTCACAACGGATGCGTTTTGTGCTTCTAAAAGCATGTGTAAATAGGTATCTAAAGTGAATAACGGGATTGTCATCTTATTATTCAGAGAACCATTGACAGATGTTTTACCGTTAAATAACAGAATTCTTTTGTCAATATCGATAAAACCATACATCATGCGTGCTGCATTTTCTTTCAGCTCATGATGATAGAAACAGTTTGCGGGTGTATACAGTTTCACATCTGTTTTTACACCGGTTTTACTGACAGCCATCATGCCTGTCAGTACTGTTTCAATCTGACTGAACGGAACACCGGTATAGGAATGAATCATCAAATTAACATATTTGACTTTTCCTGTTGCCTTGGTTAAATCGATGTCGATGAATTCGGCAGCGTTGGAATGTGTGATATCACCGGACATCGCCAGACCGTTTTCCTGATCCTTATAATCCCTGTTCCAGCCGATATGCAGCGGTTTATTCTCTTTATCTTCACCATAGGCATGCAGGTCGATATCAATTCTGCGTTCATCATTCCAGTAAGTGAAGAAGCGGACAGTATGTACATCTTCAGGAATACGATATGCTAAACCTGAACGTACATATCCGCCTTCCTGTGATTTGTCATTTGTTTCAATGACGGAATGAGAAAAATCAAAGCCTCCTTCATTAATATAGACTTTTTTGTCTTTTAAGACAGTGTCTTTTGTTGCCAGATTCCTGCCTAAAGCATGCATGAAAATATCAAACAGGGCTGCTTTTTCTTTCGGGGAATCAGTTTCACTGAAGGATTCATAATCAGAAAATTTCCTGCATACAGTGACAAGAGTCTGTGTGCTGAGCTGATCTGCATGATCTTCAAGGGCATGTTGAATATCGTTTTTGGAGACACCGTTACGGAACATCCAAGCAGCTTTTCTCAGCATCTCACCCGGTCTTTGGGAAGCAATCACGACAGCTTCTTTCGGAGAGGAAAGAAGAGCTTTTGTGAAATGTGCCTGCCAGGAGCGCAGTGAACCCTCGCGCAACTGTCTGACCAGTTCCTTATGCGGAAGGGAAGTTGCGTACATGTTGTAATCGGTATACTGCAATACAAGAAGAATCTCTTCTCTTTTTTCACGGGAAGGAATCAGGTTGTTTTCAAAATCGGAAACCGGATAGGATTCCAGAATTTTGACGATTGCTCTTTTCTGGGATGTCTTTAAATGCCATTTATTCTGATTGAGGAATTCTCTTGTACATTTAAATACATCACCTGTATGCTGGCAAAGGGCATGAATGGCGTTGATACGCGCTTCACCATTTAGTGTGTTCATGCATACGGAAAAGATAGGAACCAGGTTTTCCTTGAAACGGATATTTACGGAAGTCATTTCTTCAGTTGTTAAATGCAGTAAGCATTCTCTGATAATTTCTGTTTCGGGAATCGTCATTCTTTCTCTTTTGGAGAGAATGCGGTTGTATACAAATGCATACACTTCCTCTTCACTGACAGCTTCAAGAACCGTATTGTCAAGAAGGTGGACATCTTCTTTTGTCTTTTCGGTTTCTTCCGTTTCCGGCAGCCATCCCTTGGCGACAGAAACACCAAACAAATCCTCCAGACCATAGGTGGAGAAGTAATGCATCAGCTGATGCATGCGGTATTGTGCTTCATCCATAGCCATCACCTGGCTTGGAAAATCAGGATACATCGGTTTTGCTTTGATTTCGGGAATCATATCGGAAATAGAGGAAAAGACTGCTTCACTTGCATCGTTTGCGGCAATACGAAAAAGATCTGCCGGTTTAAAAGTGAAACCATACATCTGTTTCAGATTTTCGTTCATTGTCAATGCTTTTACAATCTGCGCGTCTGTGCAGACAGCTGCAGGCTTGTCTTGAAATGTGACAATGTGCATTTCATCTAAAAGATTTTTTCTGAACTGGAATGTCATGTTTATTTCCTCCTTTTGTCGATAAAAAAGAAATGTACAGCTATCTATGATCGTTTTAACACCCCGCAGTTTAAGATTAAAGGTCTTCTGCTAAAAGTATGATCATGAAACGGGATGCACCGCTGTACATTGCCGGACTATCTGAAAGCATTATGGTAAAGACGAGTTTGTTTACCCAAATAAAAGTATGCTTTCATCGCATTCCATGCTAGGAATGCGTTATGTCTTTACCGTATCCGTCCTGCACTAATACTATAGCATTTACTCCCTAGGAGAAAAATACGCATTATACAAAATTATTCTGCCCCCTGAAATGATTGAAAAATCAAATGAATATAATATAATAAATTAAGATTAAGGGAATAATACCGCCCCCTTTTTATGGGAGGTAATATGGAAGAAAAGATAAAAATATACATTTCTAAAAGAACAAAGGATATCCTTTGGAAGGATATGGAACTATTTGAGTTTTACAAAAGAAACGGAAAGCTTAATCAGAATGATTTTCTGAATGAATTAATCATGAATTATTATGAGAAATTCCAGAATGAGCAGAAAAAGTACCGGGAAGATCTGTTGCGTGTCTTTACATCCTTTAAAACGGATATGGCAGATGAGATCACGGATCAGGTGATCATGATCCGTCAAGGCAGTTCCGAAACATCCCGTCAGAAAAAAGAGGTGACCATTTCTTTGAA
>JAFYCG010000187.1 GCA_017539825.1 Solobacterium sp.
CATCCCTAATTTTTATGAGACAATATAAACCGTATGTCTTTTGACGAAGGTATGTGGATATGGTATATTATAATCAGATAAGGAAATGAACGTTTTCATATCTTTTTAAGAAAGCAGGATATATGTCGGGAAGTGATGATAGGGTAGCCATATTTCGAAAAGAATGTCGAAATTACAAGTTTTATCTGGATGGAATAGAAAGAATTGACCAGCAGCTGGAAGTTCTGGAATTGCGCATGCAGAATGTCCATTCCATCGATACGGAAAGAGTTGTTGCTTCCGGATCAGGAAAAGAGAGATCTCTTATTCCCTTAATCGAGAAAAAAGAAGAGCTTCTGGCACAGAAGCAATACTATCAGAACAGAATTGACTGGATTATAGAATGTCTGGATAACGTGCCTTCACCTGCTTACCGCACGGTTATCTGGAAAACCTATGTACAAAGAGAAAGTCTGCGCAGATTTGCGGAGAAATACAATGTCAATTCCGATCTTGTCTACAAGATGAGAAAAATCTATCTTGAAAAGATGATGACGGATGAGGCAATGGAAAAATACCAGAAGATCACAGATGATTTTCTCGGAAAAGACGATGAAGAAGAAAAGGAAGAGGAACAATAATAACCTCTTCCTTTATTTTAGGAAATAATCCACATTTTCTTTGATCCACTGCAGTGCTTCTTCTTTTCTTTCATCATCATGAAACAGGAAATCACCTGTTTGATCCTGATAAATCTTAGAATACGTCAAAATGCCTGCACGATCCAATTCATAAATATACTCCTCACATTTGAATGTGTCTTTTCCTGTAGCGATAACAGTCATAGGACCGGGATGAATACCTGCTCTGGCAAAACTGATCTGCACATAATCAATATACGGATTCATGACGATATAGCCTCTCGGTACAATACCTTCACTCAGCAGGTTAACACCTGCAATCAGGGCAAGATATCCACCTGCTTCAAATCCCATTAACAGAAAACGTGATTTATCAATGTTGAATTCCTCACAATTCTGTCTGAAATATGTCACCACATCCTTGATTTCCTGTTGCGGATAGGTTGTCTTATGCACATCAATCTTTGTGTAATTGATACATACAATCGCAACATTCCATCTGTTTTTCAAATCCTCACAGAAGGAATCAATGTCATCAATATCACCATCTATAAAATTCCCGGGATGAGCGATAAATATGACAGGAGTCTTTTCTTCTGAGACAGGCTGATAGATATTGACTCTGACTTCTCTTAACTTTTCTCTTTTTACATAATATCTTCTTCCGTATAACTCTTTCTCATCTTTTTTCGACTTATTGGCAGCAGTATCGGTTAACATTTCAATCAGCCTGTTTTGAAAGTACATATTGTAACCGAGAAGGCTGTAAAGAATCGATAAGATGACCAGTGATACGGAAGAAAGAATTCCAATCGTATACAACATGCCCATAATACTAAACCTTTCAAGAAAAGAATACAAATCATATGCTTATCTGCTACAATATTTGCATGACAAATACACCGGAAACAGACATATTTGAATACCTTCTGGATGATCAGGGATGGATCAGGGTATATACGCAGGATGGCGGATGGCATTCGGCATCTTTTATTGCGCAGGATCGGCACTATGATCTTGTTTTTGCCTATATGCGCGGTTTTGCTGAAGTGTTTACTATAAAAGACAATATCAGAAATACACTGATGATCGGGGGAGGAATGTATTCTTTTCCCAAATATGTCATCAGCCATTATCCTGAAGTATACATGGATGTGGTAGAAAAGGATCCGGAGTGTTTCAAGACAGCCTGTTCGTATTTTTATCTGGATGAATTGATTGATGAATATCATCTGATGAACGAAAAAAGATTAATTACCTTACAGGAGGAAGGCAGACACTATCTGGAACATACATCAAAAAAATACGATGTCATCTTTAACGATGCCTACTATGGTGTGCATTATTCCATTGATCTAGCTTCTGTAGAAGCGGTAAAGCTGATGAAGGAACACCTAAATGAAGATGGTATCTATGTCGCCAATCTGCCCGGGTATCTGGATCTTGATAAAAGCGAACTGCTTCTGAATGAATTAAAAACATTAAAAGAGGTCTTTCGATACGTTCTTTTAATTGAGACATATGACATGGTTGGTGAAAATGAAGAGATCAATTATGTTGCTTTTGCCTCGGATGGGTATAAGAAGATTGAAGGAATGATTCCGTATAACCTGGATGGAGCAATGGTATTGACAGATGATAACAGCCAGGCATATGCAGAATATGAACTGGTATAAGAAAAAGCTGTACGAACAGCCTTTCTTACTAAGCAGCTTTTTTTGCTGCTTTTTCTTTTCTTTCAACAATGAAATCCCTGATCACATGATAAAGCATGCGGATGATGCTGAAGGCAAAGAACATCGCCATAAATCCGGCTAATCCCGCCACCACATCAACCATCTCCACCGAACCGGTATGGGTAATACCCTGGCCGATTTCAATCGCAAATGTCAAAACGATCATCAAGGTAAACACATAGATCCAGGCAATTACCATCACATGGTTTCTTTTGGCCAGGAATTTAAATAACGTATAAATCACCCAGAGAATCAGAATACCCAATAC
>JAFYCG010000188.1 GCA_017539825.1 Solobacterium sp.
GATTACAGATCAGGAAGGACTGAGTCTTCCGGAAAAAATCGGCGCAAAGATTGAACATCATCCTTTGTTTCCGGGCGGTGTGAATGCAGAGTTTGTACAGATCATTGATGAAAAAAGAATTCGCATGCGTGTTTGGGAGAGAGGCAGCGGTATCACAATGGCGTGCGGTACGGGAGCTTGTGCCAGTGTTGCGGCTTGTGCACAGGAGCAACTGTGTCAAAAAGATCAGCCGGTCATTGTCGAGCTTGACGGAGGAGAGCTTGAAATCACGGTTCTTGCAGATGGAACGGTGTGGATGAAAGGCCCTGCTGAAGTCGTTTATGAAGCGGAAATTCATATGGAGGAAGAAGATCATGTCAACGGTTAATCTCAATTACGGAAAGCTGAAAGATTCGTATCTGTTTGCGAAGATAGCAGAGCGCGTGAATGCATATTCCCAAATGTATCCGGAGAAGAAAATACTCAGGCTTGGTATCGGTGATGTAACACAGCCTTTATGCCCGTCTGTGATTGAAGCGCTCCATGAGGCTGTAGAGGATCAGAGCAGAGCGGAATCTTTTCACGGGTATATGCCGGAATGCGGGTATGGGCCATTGCGTAGTGCGATTGCGGAATACTATCGCAGAAGAAATGTGGAATTGAACAGTCATGAAGTATTTATCTCCAGCGGCGCCAGCGATGAATTGGGAGATCTCTTGCATCTGTTTGATCGCAACCTGGATGCTGTTCTGCTTGAGCCTGCGTACCCTGCTTATGCGGATGCAAATATTATGGAGGGAAGAACGATTCATTTTATAGAAACATCGGAAATAAACGGGTTTACGCCGGAACCGCCTGCTGAAGCATTGACAGCATTGATTTATATCTGTTCACCGAATAATCCGACCGGTGCCGTATTTTCGAAAGAGCGCTTAAAGCAATGGGTGGATTATGCCAACAGAACCGGATCTGTCATTTTGTTTGATGCAGCTTATGAAGCATTCATCACGGAAGATGATATACCCGGAAGTATCTTTGAAATTGATGGTGCAAGAACATGTGCAATAGAAATCAGTTCCCTTTCCAAAACAGCAGGGTTTACCGGCACAAGATGCGGTTATACCGTAATACCCCGGGAACTTGTAAGAGATGGCAGCAGCCTGAATAAAATGTGGATACGCAACCGTACAACAAGGACAAACGGCGTTTCGTATATCCTTCAGTAAGGTGCCCTTGCAGTTTTTTCCGAACAAGGACAAAAGGAAATTCAGGAAGTATTATCTGTATATCGTGAAAATGCAACGGTTTTCATGCATGCGTTGAATCAGGCGAAACTTGAATATACAGGCGGGAAGAATGCCCCGTATATCTGGATGAAATGTCCGGACGGGCTCAGTGGCTGGGATACATTTGACCTGCTGCTGGAGAAAGCACAGATTGTCGGAACGCCGGGTGAGGGATTCGGCAGATGCGGAAAAGGCTTTTTCCGGTTCTCCATGTTTGCAAAACCGGAAGATATCCAGGAAGCCGGCATTCGGATCAAATCAGTATTCCGTTGAAATAATTTTCAGTTTCATGAAAATAAACAACAAAAAATTTCAGAAAATATATTGACAGTTTTCAATCATACTGTTAACATGAATGCTGTTAGAGCAAAGGTGCCCGAACAGTCGGGTTTCCTTTGCTCTTTTGTTTTATTTAAGGAGGAAGAGAGTATGAGTTACACAAAAGAAGAAATCATCAAATTGGTTGAAGAAGGGGATGTTGAATTTATTCGAATGCAGTTTACGGATATCTTCGGCAGGCTGAAAAATGTAGCAATCACCGCATCTCAAATCAAAAAAGCAGTCAACAACGAGATTATGATAGACGGAAGTTCTATCGAAGGCTTTGTACGTATCAATGAATCAGACATGTATCTTCACCCGGATCTTGACTCATACGCAGTACTTCCTTGGAGGCCTCAGCAGGCAAGGGTTGCAAGGCTGATCTGCGATGTGTATATGCCGGATGGCACGCCTTTTGTGGGAGATCCGCGAAGCACTCTGAAAAAGGTTTTGGAAAAAGCTGCAGAGAAGGGATATGCCTTCAATGTCGGACCGGAATGCGAGTTCTTCCTGTTTGAAACAGATGAGAACGGACAGCCCACCACAAAAACAAGTGATGATGCAGGTTACTTTGATCTTGACCCGTTAGATCATGGCGGATCAACACGTCGTGAGATCTGTCTGATGCTGGAACGCATGGGTTATGAAGTGGAAGCCAGTCATCATGAAGTTGCTCGCGGCCAGCATGAAATTGATTTCAAATACGGAGATGCACTTCGTACTGCAGATAATGTCATGACATTCAAGCTGGCTGTAAAGACTGTAGCGCAACAGAACGGTCTGCACGCAACATTTATGCCAAAGCCGATCTTCGGAATTAACGGCAGCGGCATGCATACAAACATGCCCCTCTTTAAGGACGGAAAGAATGTTTTTGCCGATCCGGATGATAAACACGGTCTTTCCAAAGAAGCATATTCCTTCATCGCCGGTATCCTTGAACATATTAAAGCTATGACAGCTATCACAAATCCGTTGGTCAACAGCTATAAGAGGCTTGTACCCGGTTATGAAGCACCTTGTTATATTTCATGGTCTGCATCCAACCGTTCAGCTTTAATTCGTATTCCGGCTGCCCGTGGCCAGGCAACCCGTGTAGAATTGCGATGCCCGGATCCTTCCTGTAACCCGTATCTTGAACTTGCGGTATGCCTTGCTGCAGGACTGGATGGCATCGAGCGTGGTCTTGTACCGCCGGCAGAAGTTCTCGATAACATCTTTGTCATGAGTGAAGAAGAGCGCAAGGCGCAGGGAATTGAAAGTCTTCCGGGAACTTTGAAAGAAGCAGTAGATCTTATGCTGGAAGACAAGATTGTATGTGATACGCTCGGAGAACATATTATTTCACAATATAGTGCCGGTAAATATGCAGAATGGGATGCATACCGTACTGCTGTATCTGAATGGGAGATCAGAGAATATCTCATGATGTACTGATATGGCAAAGATCGTTGTAGCGTTCCGCGACCATACAACTGCAGAGTCAATTACTTCACTTTTGAGAGAAAGCGGATATGAGGTGATTCGGGTCTGCACATCAGGCAATGAGGTTAAACGAACGTTCGGATTGATACAGGATGGGATTCTGATTTCCGGATGGCGGTTGAAGGATCGTAACCTGGATCAGGTTATAGAGGATCTGAATGAACATGTTGAGGTTCTCTGTATATCAAAATCTGCGCAGTTTGCGAATATCCGTTCTGCGCGTGTATTCCATCTGAGTCCTCCTGTTAAAAAATCGGTTCTTGCCGCATGGGCAGACATGCTGATACAGCTCCATTATCAGAAGCTTCCCCGTCGGGATGACGCTGATAAACAGCTGCTCGACAAGGCAAAGGAGAAGATCATGCATGAGAAGAATATGAGTGAACAGGAAGCTCACCGGTATTTACAGAAGCTCAGTATGCGGCTTGGCATCCGAATATCTCAAGTTGCGGAGAAAATCCTTTATAGCGGAACAGAATAAAAATTATCCGAGGTCATTTTCACTGATCTCGGATTTATGACTAGTTAAACAGGATACGGAGGTAAAAATGAAAAACAGGAACCTGAAAAGCATGGAACATGATGCCTGCGGAATTGGTGCTGTTGTAAATATTGACGGCCGGAAAACACACGCCGCTGTTGACGATGCGCTGTGCATCGTTGAACATCTGGGACATCGTGCCGGTAAAGATGCAAGCGGAGAAGTAGGGGACGGGGTCGGAATACTGTTGCAGATATCACATAAGTTTTTCAATAAGGTAATGAAAGAAGAAGGCATGGAAGCACCGGATGAAAAAGATTATGCAGTAGGCATGTTCTTTTTCTTAAAGGATGTGGTGAACCGGGTTATTTCCGAACGAATGTTTGAAGTGATTGCGGAAAAATATCATATGCATGTGCTGGGCTGGAGGGATGTTCCGATCAGAGAAGATATTCTCGGAAAGACAGCACTTGACAGTATGCCATGTATCCGCCAGGTATTTGTAAAACGTCCGGAAGGAGTAGAACAGGGATTCGCATTTGACAGGCTTCTTTATATCGCCCGCAGAGAATTCGAACAGGGTAATGACAGTACTTACATTGTCTCCCTTTCTTCACGTACGATTGTTTATAAAGGAATGTTTCTGGTTGATCAGCTCAGAACATTCTATTCCGATCTGCAGGATGAAGCTTATGAAACAGCAATCGCAATCGTCCATTCCCGTTTCTCTACGAATACGAATCCAAGCTGGAACAGAGCGCATCCGTATCGCATGATTGCCCATAACGGTGAGATCAATACAATTTCCGGAAACCGGGACCGTATGCTGGCAAGAGAAGAAACGATGCATTCCGATCTGCTGGAACCGTATATTGACCGGATCTTTCCGGTCATAAATGATGCCGGATCAGATTCTGCAATGGTTGATAATACACTGGAGTTCATGTATATGAGCGGAATCGATCTTCCGCTTGCACTAATGATTATGATCCCTGAACCATGGAAGAATAACAATTCGATTTCTCAGGAAAAACGGGATTTTTATCACTATTACGCCACCATGATGGAACCCTGGGATGGTCCGGCAGCGATTATTTTTACTGACGGAGAAAGAGTCGGGGCTTGTTTGGATCGAAACGGATTGAGACCTGCCCGATATTATGTCATGGATGATCAGAGACTGATTCTCTCTTCTGAAGTAGGCGTACTTCCGTTTGATGAATCCCGTATTCTGCGAAAATCCAGGCTGATGCCGGGAAAAATACTCCTGGTTGATACGGTGAAGAAGTGCATTGTTGAAGATGAGGCGTGCAAGAACACCTATATTCAGGCACATCCATACGGGGAATGGCTGAGTTTGCATCTGCGGCGCCTCTCTGATCTTCCGATTCCCAATCACAAACTCCCTGAGCATAGTCAGAAAACAAGGGATAAGCTCTATAAAGTATTCGGTTATTCTTATGAGGATGTTCGTAATATCCTTTATCACATGGCAGAAAACGGTGTTGAACCGACAGCTTCAATGGGACATGATACACCGCTGACTATGTTTTCCGGACATCATGAAAAACTGTTTGATTACTTCTATCAGCGTTTTGCGCAGGTAACGAATCCGCCGATCGATTCTATCAGGGAAAAGGTAGTAACAGATACAACGGTATATCTGGGGTCACAGGGGAATCTTCTGGAAGAGAAGAGTGCAAACTGTACAGTGCTCGAGATAACAAATCCGATTCTTACCGGAACAGATATGATGAAGATTAAAGCACTGAATGAACCGCATCTCAAATGTGCTGTCATCAGCATGCTGTATTATCCGAATACTTCCCTGAAAAAAGCGGTGGAACAGTTATGTTTCAGTTGTGACCGTGCTTATACAGCCGGGGCGAATATTCTTGTCTTAAGTGATCGGGGTGTAGATGAAAACCATCTTCCGATTCCGAGCCTGCTTGCGGTATCTGCGGTAGAACAACATATGGTACGGACTAAGAAATGTACACAGCTCTCATTAATTGTTGAAAGCGGGGATCCTTATACAGTACATCATTGTGCAACATTATTAGGGTTTGGTGCTAAGGCTGTTTATCCGTACCTTGCACAGGAGTGCATTGTAGAGATGATTAATCTCGGCATCCTGGATAAGGATTACCACACGGCAATTGATGATTATAATAAAGCAGCTCGTGACGGAATTACAAAGATTGCCGCAAAGATGGGAATTTCAACAATTCAATCCTATCAGTCTGCAAAGATTTTCGAAGCACTCGGTCTCTCAGATGAAGTGATTGATACCTATTTTGCAGGGACTGTATCTGAAGGAGGCAGTGTTAAGCTCTCCGATATTGAAAAGGATATTCTATATCGGCATGCTCATGCCTTTGATCCGCTGGGATTGCAAGTTGATACAACCCTTGACAGTATCGGCAGTCATGGTCTTCGCAGTAATTCTTCAGCCAGTGAGCATCTGTATTCTCCGGAAGTGATTCTTGCC
>JAFYCG010000189.1 GCA_017539825.1 Solobacterium sp.
CAGGAATGTTTAAATCTTTGCAGAGTTTTTCCGCATGTTTTCTGGAGATGGACGGCAGAATCAGCTCGTCAAGTGGCGGAGCGATCAGTGTCTGATCTTTCAGAATCACGAGAGAACTATGTGCGCATTCTGTGACATTACTGCCTCTATGGAAAACGGCTTCCTGACATCCTGCCTCTTCTGCTCTTTGTGCAGCCATGACATTCGGAATTAAATTCAATGTCTTGATATTACAATGGAAGAAACGTGTATCTTCGATTGTGATCAGTTTCAGTGCATCCGTTACAGACAGCTTCTTCAGAGGGCTGATGGTAATCAGAAGGGTGGAAGGTGTTCCTTTAGGCGGGAAGATGTGGTTTCTTGCACAGTTTCCGCGGGAAGTCTGCCAATAGATGGACAATCCTTCATCGGAATCTGCCGCATCAACACATTTCTGTAATGTCTTTTTCAGTTCTTCCCTCTCCATCGGCGGATCAATTTCCATTAAACGCAGGGAATTTTCAAAACGATCCAGATGATCTTCGACCGCAAACATTTTTTTGTTGAAGGCAAAGGTGAAGTCATAAACACCATCTCCGAAAAAGAGGGCTCTGTCCTGCATGGGGATCTGTATTTCTTCCACATTGCCCATGATGCCATTGTAGTAACCAATTCTGTTCATAGATTTTTACCTCGTTTGAAAAAAGGGTATACCCAATAAAACCATGTGTCAATTTTTTTGTCAAAAAAGCATCCTGTGAGAAGGATGCTAGGATTTGTCAATGCCTGAGAATGTGAGTTTTTTGTCTAGTAACTGTTGCGGAAGATTTTTATCTGCATATTTCCGATATGCATTTTCCGTGAGTTTAATATAACCATCATCCGTACCGGTAGCAACTAAGCTTTCCGCTTCAAAGTATTTCATGTTTTCACAAGAAGCGACATAGATCACCGGATCAAGAACTTTTTCATCTGTAAAAGTATCCAGATTGCCTTCAAAGTGATATGAGGCAAAAGCAATCTCCTTGTTTTTGCGGAAGTCCGTGTCAATCAGCGTATCTTCATCCAGGCCCAACAATGCATCTTCTTTCAGAAAGGACTGCATTACTTCAGCTTCATCTGCGGATAATGTATCAGGCAGAAGATACAAACGCACACCTTCATGAATCATTTCAGACTGTTCCCGGGAAAGGGTATAGCCTTTGTCTTTAAGATAGTTTTCCGAGACGACAAAATACCGGAAGCCTTCGTCCGGAACAGTTTGATAAATGTGGTAATCCTTCCATTCCTGTAACAGATCTTTGTCAAAATAATCGGAATGCAGAATATAAACACCGTCTTCTCCTTCGATGGACTGATACCAGTTGTATGTATCAGCTGTAAGCTCATCGAATGATTGTCTGAAGGCATCTCCTTCTTCGGGAACATAAAAATGATCAATGATATAGTAGTCGTAATTTGATGAGCACCCGGCAACCATGAGTGCTGTCATGATAATCAATCCTGTTTTTTTCATATGTTTTCCTTTGCGTTTATCTTAGCATGAGGAGATAATAAGAAACTCTTAAGCATCGATTAAGAACTTTAACAATAAATACAGATTGGTGTTATTGTCTAAAATATTTTATAAAATTATATTGCAATAAATATAAAAATAAGCGATGATAGTGTTGAGGTAGAGAAGATGGAAAAAGAATTTGATATTCAGGAATATATGACCAAAGGTGTGGAAAGGGTCGTCAAAGATGCAATAAAAGCGGTTTTCAAAGATCCCCGTGAAAGCAAATTCATGATGCAGTTTTCACTGGCATCAAAAAGGGCAACCGATATCCGCAGGAAATATGAAAAGGAAGGACTGCATGTCCCGCCGTTTCTGATTGCCAGTATTACCAGCAACTGTAATCTGCATTGTGCAGGATGTTATTCCCGCAGCAATCACGCTACCGTCGATGCAAAACCGGAAAGACAGTTGACCAGTCAGGAATGGTTTGATATCTTTCAGGAAGCGCATGAGCTTGGAATCAGTTTCATACTGCTGGCGGGTGGAGAGCCGACCATGCGCAGGGATATTATTCAGGAAGCCGGAAAAATGCAGGATATCCTGTTTCCGGTTTTTACCAACGGCATATTCCTGGATGAAAGATATATGAATCTGTTCGATGAATGCCGTAATCTGATTCCGGTATTAAGCATTGAGGGTGATAAAAAGATTACTGATGAAAGAAGAGGACAAGGTATCTATGACAAGCTGTCCGCAAACATGCTGCAGATGAAGGAAAGAAACCTGATCTATGGCATTTCCATTACGGTAACAAGAGAAAACCTGAAAGAAGTCACTTCAATGGAATACATACAGAAGATGAAGAAAAGAGGATGTAAACTGATCATCTATGTGGAATTTGTTCCTGTAACAGATGAAGCGAAAGAACTTGCTTTAACAGAGGAAGAACAGGTTTATCTGCATCACATGATTGATGCAAACAGGAATGCGGAAGACGGTGTGGTAATTGTCTCTTTTCCCGGTGATGAAAAAAGCTCCGGTGGCTGTATTGCAGCAGGAAGAGGATTCTTTCATATCAATTCCCATGGCGGGGCAGAGCCATGTCCTTTCTCGCCGTATTCGGATATGAATGTCAAGGAAACCTCACTAAAAGAGGCAATGGAATCAAAACTGTTCCATGCGCTTCAAGAAGGTGGTATTCTTAAAGATGACCATCTTGGCGGATGTGTTCTTTTTGAGAAGAAGGAGATGGTCGAAGAACTTTTACGAGGTGAATAAATGCTTCAAATTAAAGATATATCCAAAGAATATCGTACAGGGAGCCTGATTCAGAAAGCGCTGGATCATGTTTCTTTGAATTTGAGGGATAATGAATTTGTTGCAATACTGGGACCAAGCGGATCAGGAAAGACAACATTGTTGAATATCATAGGCGGACTGGACCGTTATGACAGCGGTGATCTGATTATCAACGGTGTCTCCACAAAAAAATACAAAGACCGTGACTGGGATTCCTACAGGAACCATACAATCGGTTTTGTCTTTCAAAGTTACAATCTGATTCCTCATCAGACTGTTTTAGCCAATGTAGAACTGGCTTTGACGATCGGCGGTATTTCCAGAGCAGAAAGAAAAAGAAGGGCACAGGAAGCTTTGCGACAGGTAGGTCTGGGTGATCAGATGCACAAGAAACCTGCGCAGATGTCCGGCGGA
>JAFYCG010000190.1 GCA_017539825.1 Solobacterium sp.
CGCTTTTTTGCTTTCAAAGCTTTCAATCAGATGTGCCAAAGCATCGATTGCGGTGCTGACAATCATGCTCTTCGGAGCAGATTTCAGATACTTGCCATCCACAAGAGCAATTTTCGGAAAGATCTTGTGAGGAATAGACATCTTGGTCTGTTTTTCGTGAACCGTTAATACCGATACACCGGTAACTTCCGAACCTGTTCCGCATGTTGTGGGAATGGCAATAACAGGAAGTGCATCTGCAGGAAGATCTTTATTGTATAGATCCTCTTCAGAAGCTTCATTTCTGTTCAGCAGGAAAGCGATCGCCTTTGCAGCATCTAACGGAGATCCTCCGCCGATACCGATCACAAAATCCGCCTTGTTTTCTTTGCCGTATTCATAAGCCTTCCAAATGGTTTCAACGGATGGATTCTCTTCAACCTGATCAAAGAGGCAGTAACTGATTCCGTACTGATCTAACGCATTTTCCGCATCCGTCAGCGCACCGCTTTTTCGTGCTGAAGATTTCCCCGTAACAATGAGTGCCTTCTTTCCGAAAGAAGCCAGTTCCTTGGCATGATTGCTGACACATTTCTTTTCATCATAAACCTTCACAGGCATGTAAAATGTCATTTCTCTTACCCCTACTCGTACAGAACAACCGCAATGACTTCTACTGTTTCCGTTCCCTTATTGGCGATACTGTGTCCCTGCCCTACACCGCAGATTGTCACATCACCTGCTTTGACGGTTTTGATTTCACCATTGTCACTGTATTCGGCTACACCCTTCAGAATATGGAACAATTCGGAATCATGCTCATGTACATGGTAACCAATACTGCAACCCGGTTCTAAAGTAATTTTGGCAAACAGTCTGCCTTTGCTGTTGAGTTCTTCCGGCGCATTAATGAAATGTGTCAGTTTGACGGTTCCGTCTCCGTCACGCATGTGTTCACGGTATTCAACTTTGCATTCTTCACTGTAACGAATCATAAATCCTCCTTATTTTTTCAATTCGTTTTTATGGGAATACATCCTTGCATCTGCTCTGACAAAAACAGATTGGGTGGATGTATCATTTTCCGGATCATAAACGGCGATTCCGCAAGCCACCGTCGGCTTGTTTCCGGCTTGCTTGGCGTTGATTTCATAAAGTTCTTCAAGCAGTTTGTCCCTGTTTTCGTAATCGGAACCTCTTAATATCGCAAGGAATTCATCACCGCCGATACGATATACGGGACTGTGAGTAAAGATGTTACAGATGATCATGCAGGCATCTTTCAGGAACTGATCTCCTGCCTGATGTCCGAACTTGTCATTCATTTCCTTTAACCCGTTTACATCACAGAAGGCAATTGCAAAAGGTTCCTGCATGTGATCTTTGATTTTCTCATCAATCTGTTTTACGGCATCTTCATATGCATGCTTGCTCTTGACACCTGTTAATGCATCACGATTCACCATCTCCCTGGCAAGGCCGAGTTCGTGTTCCCTCTTCATCTGGGCATCGATATTGTTGATGCCTACGACAATATGCGGATCATTCTCATCATCCATGCCGATGATTTTCATGCTGACATATGTCGGAACACCTTCCAGCATCAGACGATAGTTTATCGTGAATGTTTTATCCCTGCGCAGATAATTGAGGATCTTGTCTTTTTGGAAAGCATTCAGGAATTTATCACAATCTTCACTGTAAATCACCTGCTGGATATTCTTTCTGCTGAGAGTAAAGAAGTCATCTCCCTTTTTTTCAAATCCCAGAGATTCATATCCGTTTTTCGCATTGTATTCAATAAATTCATCTGTTTCGGTATTGACATAGTAAATGCTGAAATAATCCGCGGAAAGAGCCTGTGCAATGGAAGAATATGTCACACTGTTCTGGCGGACTTCTTCAAATTCTTTTTCCTGAGCAATCTGTGCACTGATATTTGATACACCGATGATTATGTAGTTTTCATCATCACTCATTACAATCTTCATCCGGAAAGGAACCGGTTTGTCATCTATCATCAGATGGTATTCATAGAAGATAACCTTATTCTCCTGCAGGCTTTTCAACAATACCTCTTTTTGCATGAATGCAGACAGCCTTTCCTGATCTTCGGAATAAACCACCTTTAACAGATTTCTCTGACACTCTTTGAAGAAATCCCTACCGCTGAGTTCCATCGGTATGGTTTTATAGGCACCCTGAGCCGTGAATTCACGATATTCATCCGTCTGCAGATCGACATAATAGATGCTTTCAAAATCATGAGAAAGAGTTTGTGCAATATTGAAGAATTCCGTACTTCTGATTTTGGTCTCTTCATCATCTCTTGCCTGTTTCATGGATTCATCCACATTACTGATCCCCACAACAATATGATCATCATCCGCAGAAGCTCTGACAACTTTCAGATTATAGTAGGCAGGATTGTCTTCCATAATCAGACGATAAGTCATGGAGAAGCTCTCCTCCTGTCGCAAATGATCCAGGAGTGTTTCCTTCTGCATTGACAGACACACCCTTTCAACATCATCTTTATAGATGATCTTTGGTAAATTCCTCTGGGTATCTCCGAAGAAATCCAGCCCGCTTCGTTCAATCTGCAGATCTTCGTGTCTTCCGTGTGAACTGAATTCCACATAATGGTTCGTTTTTGTATCCACGTAATAAATGCTTTCAAAGCCACTGGTCAAAGCGTGGAAAATCCTGCCGAAATTCTGTCCGTGCTTTGCATAAACATCTGTTTTTTCCTCATCCGCCTGATTACCGTTTTTCTTTTTTTCGACAATAAAGTGCTCATATTCATCCGAAGGAACAGGTTTGGAAAAATAATATCCCTGTACAATATCGCATCCCATTGCCTTTAAAGCTTCCAGCTGTTCTTGTGTCTCTACGCCCTCAGCAATAACCGGAACGGACAGGTAGTCTGCAATATCGATAATCACTTCGATCATTCTCGTATCCCGTCGATTGCTGAAAGCCGAACGGATAAACATCATATCCAGCTTCAAGGCATCAATCGGCAGTTTGGAAATCATGTTTAACGAAGAATAACCTGTTCCGAAGTCATCCATTTCAATTCGGAAACCGAGTTCCCGCAAATGCTCAACCACCTGAATCATCTGGGTGGAATCCTGTGTGTAGGCAGACTCCGTGATTTCCAGCAATAAGTCATTCGGCTTAAGGTCAGAATCCTTCAGAATACCCAGCAGGTTGTCAATGAGATTGGGATCATACATATCGATACGGGAAACATTGACAGAAACAGGCACACTGAAATCAAATTTATCCTTCCAGTGCCTGATCTGTTCGGCAGTCTGTCTCCAGACATAGTTATCCAGTTCACGAATCAGACCGTTCTCTTCAAACAACGGAATAAAGATACCCGGCGAAATCATGCCAAGTGCGGGATGAAACCATCTGACGAGTGCTTCGGCACTGGTTAATACGGGAATCTTCGGACGTATATCAAATTTTGGCTGAAAGAATACCTTGAATTGTCTGGTTTCAATTGCATCATGGAAATCTTCGAGCAGCTGTTCGGTATACAATTGTGATTCATGAAGCTTGTTGTCATAAAGAGCAATCTGCTTCGTGTAGCTGTTACGGATTGTATCGGCAGCCAGCTTTGCCCTGTCAAACCGCCTTTCAATATCAATGGATTTGTCCGCATTGGAATAAATGCCCATGCGCAGACGTACGCGGTTCGAAGCTCTTTCATCCCCTGCCAGTCCGATCGAAGCATTTTCCAGCATGCTCTCATAATCCTCGCGATGCGGACAATAGACGAGAAAGGTATCATTTTCCCGGCGGCACACAATACCTTCGGAGTCACGGACAATTTCTCTAACCTTCTCACCGATTCTGCGCAATACTTCATCGCCATAAGCTTTTCCATATCGCTCATTGATCATATGAAAATGATTGACATCAAGCACTATGGCATCCATTTCTTTATCTTTATGATGCTGGTCATACTGGGTTGCATAACGATAAAAATATTCTTTATTATAAAGGCCGGTAAGAGTATCTCTTTCCGTATACTGGATAATATCCCTGTCTTCGAAAAGCTCGATGGTCTTTAAAACACGAGCCAGGATGACGCCAGGCTGCGGGTATGGTTTAGGAATAAAATCAATGGCACCCAGCTGAAGGCATTCAATCTCCGCACTCTGATCGGATGTGATGACTATTGCAGGAATCTTTCTGAGAACAGGATCCTGGCGCATATGGTTTAAGACATCAAACCCGGTCAGCTTCGGCATTAAAAGATCCAGAAGCACAAGGGAAATCGTATCCTGCTTCTCTGTCAGATAACGAATAGCTTCTTCACCATCCTGTGCAGTAATAACCTCATATTCACTGCGCAGAACACCGCCAAGAAGTTCTCTGTTGATCATTTCATCATCTGCAACCAGAATTGTTCTCTTTCCGTTTGCCGCATGGAATTTTTTATGGTTTTCAGGCATGTTTCCCTCCTCTATACAAATCGTTTTTTCAATAAACACGGAATAAACTGTCTTATCGTAATCTTTAAATATATTTTCTGTTTATGGTGTGTGAAACAGTAATCTATTACTATTTATTTTGCCATAATTTATGTATAGAGACAAGCAAAGGAAAAACCTGACCGGGAATTTGAAAAAGATGAAGAAATCCTGCTGATGCAAAATACATAACATACAGCTTTGTTTTGAAAACAAAACACTCCGCTTCGTGCATACATGCACGAATGCATCATCCAAAAATCCCGGTTTCCTTGAAAAAAATTAAAAAAATCTCTTGATTAATAAGTCATCATGTTATAATTAACAATATGAATAATGAAGTAAAAAAAGGAGTTTCTGCTCGTTCACTGAATATGGCAATGATCATCATTGCGAGCCTTTTGTCTGTCTATCTCTTATACTCCAATTACCGGACGACAAAGACCTATCAGATGACAGAGAAAATTACCACGCAATATATCGATTGCCAGAACGATGCAAAGAATATGCAGGTTGCATCTGACTATCTGACAAACAAAGTCAGGGAATTTGCGTTTACCGGTAATATCTCCTGTGTCAATGACTTCTTTGAAGAGATCGAAGTAACCAGAAGAAGAGATAATGCGATTGAAGATCTTAACCGGTACTTCAGCGGCACAAAGGCAAATGAAGGTTTGCAAAGTGCACTGGAAGCTTCCAACAGGCTTGTTGAACAGGAATATCATTCGATGCGACTGTCCATTGAAGGAAGAGGCTATGACATCAAACAGTTCCCTGAAGTCCTGCAGAATGTATCTTTAACACCGGAAGAACAAAGCAGCACTTCTGAAGAAAAAATATTACTGGCACAGGATCTGGTCTTCAATGAAAGCTATCTGAACCAGAAAGAAGACATTTACAACAGCATCAATGAAAGCGTAAATGAATTGATTGCTTCCACCAGAAATGAGCAGATGGAGATCACACAGGAAATGCGTAATGCCCTGCAACGGCAGAATATCATTATTGTCTGTCTGCTGATCATTGCATTGCTGCTGGTTGTCTTTACAAACAAGCTGATTCTCTCTCCTCTCCATCAGGCTGTCGCAAATATCCGTAATCAGAAAAAGATTCCTGAAAAAGGATCCGAGGAAATGCGGTTCCTGGCGCTTACATACAATGAAATGTATGATGAAAGAGAAAAACAGGAATCCGAGTTAACCTACGAAGCAACCCATGACTCATTGACGGGTCTGAATAACCGCAAGGTATTCGAATCCATGAAAGAAACGATCGAAGAGGAACAGGCTGCCCTGATCCTTGTCGATGTTGATAAATTCAAGACAATCAATGATACCTACGGTCATGCCATGGGAGACAAAGTCTTAATTGAAGTTGCCCAGCATCTCCGCACCGCATTCCGTTCGGTCGATTATGTCTGCCGTATAGGCGGTGATGAATTTGCAATTATCATGATGCATGCAAACCCCGGGATGAAAGCCATTATTTCGGAGAAAATGGAAAGGCTGAATGAGTCTTTGAACCATCCCCGCAGATCGAATGATATCCCGCCTGTTTCTCTCAGTATCGGTATTGCATTCACCGAAAAGAACCTGAAGTTTGATCAGCTTTACAAAAATGCCGACAGTGCCTTATATATCGTAAAAGAAAAAGGACGCTGCGGATACGGCTTCTATGAATAACAAGGATCAAGGAGAACATCTTTGATCCTTTTTCATATCCATTGCAAAAAGAATAAACACAATTTAGAATAGATATATAAGAGAAAAAGGAGAAAAATAATTATGAGCTTTCCAAAAGGTTTTTTATGGGGCGGAGCAGTAGCTGCCAACCAGTGTGAAGGTGCTTATCTGGAAGACGGAAAAGGTTTGTCCGTTCCGGATATGCTGTTGGGCGGTGATGTCAACACACCTAGAACATTCCTTCCTGTCACAGATCCAAACGCATTCTATCCAAGCCATCAGGCAATCGACTTCTACCATCACTACAAAGAGGATATCGCATTATTTGCAGAGATGGGATGGAACGTATTCCGTCTGTCCATCAACTGGGGCAGAATCTATCCAAATGGCGATGATGCAGAACCGAATGAAGCAGGTCTTGCTTTCTACGACAGCGTATTTGATGAGTGCAAAAAATACAACATCGAACCGTTGGTTACAATCTGCCACTATGAGATTCCTTGGGCAATTGTCACAAAATACGGCGGATTCTCCAACAGAGAAGTTATTGATCTTTTCGTCAAATATTGCGAAACAATCTTCAAGCGCTACAAGAATAAGGTCAAATACTGGCTGACATTCAACGAAATCAATATCGCATGCATGGGTGAAGGCGGCATCGGTAACCTCTATGGTCTTGGTATCATGGAAGAAGAAGATATCAATGCAACCCAGCCGATCAAACTCTCCGATCTCAAGTCCAACAAACAGAGAACTTATGAAGCATTGCACAATGAATTTGTTGCTTCCGCAAAAGTTGTCAAGCTCGGACATGAAATCAACCCTGACTTCATGATCGGCAACATGATTGCTCATGTAACAGCTTATCCGCTGACAC
>JAFYCG010000191.1 GCA_017539825.1 Solobacterium sp.
AAAACCAATCCGCCGGCATCGACAATAGAGAAAAAAGAAACCGGACAAAAGCCTGAAATGCCGGTGAAGACGGAAAATTCCGCAGCAGTTTTACCGGTGACCGGTGCTGCTATTGCTTTTCCGCTTGGACAGATGACGATTGAGACAAAAGTCATGGAAGCGGGGAATGCGATTCAGGATGGGGCACAGGAATTTGATTATGTCCTGAATATCGGAAAACTCAAAGAGCATGATTATGCATATATTGAAGAAGAGATGAAACAGATGACCAGTCTTGCAAGAAAGGCAGGAATTACATGCAAAGTCATTTTTGAAACATGTTATCTGACACAGGAAGAGATTATCAAAGCTGCTGAAATTGCATCAAGGGTAAAACCGGATTTTATTAAGACAAGTACAGGTTTCGGTACTGCAGGAGCAACAGCAGAAAACGTAAAACTGATGAAAGATAACTGCGGACCTGATGTACAGGTAAAAGCTGCAGGAGGAATCCGCAGTTGGAAAAGTGCAAAAGAAATGATTGAAGCCGGTGCAACCAGATTGGGAACATCGAGCGGAATAAAAATAATAGAAGAAATGAGAAAAGAGGAATTAAATGAATAAATATTATGAAATCAACGGAAAAGGTAATAATATCCGTTGTAAGGTTTACTATAACGATTTGAACAAGGCAGAACAGGCCGTTATCTTCGGTACCGGTTTTGCCGGACACAAGGATAATAATGCGGCAAAAGGCTTTGCTGAAAAATTATTATCTAAGCATAAGAATGCCATTGTAGTGGTCTTTAACTGGCCGTCTCATGGTGATGATGTCAAAAAGAAACTGGTGTTGGAAGATTGTAATATCTACCTGGATCAGGTAATTCAAGATGTGAAGGAAAGGTTTCATGTAGAGAAACTGTATGCCTATTCAACAAGTTTCGGCGGGTATCTGTTCCTGAAATATATCAGTGAACACGGAAACCCGTTTGAGAAGATTTCATTACGCTGTCCTGCCGTAAACATGTATGATGTATTGACACGTACCATCATGAAGAATGATGAACTGGACAGGATCATGAAAGGCAAAGATGTACTTGTCGGATTTGATCGCAAGATCATTGTAACCAAGGCATTGCTGGATGATCTGAAAGAGAACGATATCCGTCAAAGGGATTATATCGAATATGCAGACAACATCCTGATCATGCATGGAACAAAGGATGAAGTTGTACCGATAGAGGACAGTAAAGAGTTTGCCGAAAACAATTTGATTGATTTCATTACAGTGGAAAATGCAGACCACAGATTCCAGAATCCGAATCATATGAATCTTGCTAACAAATATACAATGGAATTCTTTGATTTATGAGGTAAAAAAAATGAAGATGGATTTCGTTTCAATTCTTGCAAATATCATATATGGCATTGTGTTGAACATGAAAATTTATACAGACATTGCAACGATGCCGGATGGTAAAAACAGAGTATGGAAACTCAGTCCGATCGAAAGACTGTTTATAGCTGATCAACCTGTATGGTTGTATATGGAGATCGGATTAATGACAGTCAGTGTCATTACAGCTATTCTGCTGTTATGCAAAGTAAAAAACAGTCCCATCAGGACTGTATGGCTCATCAGCACCATTGCATCAACGGTGATGTTCATCATCATAATCATTGTTACATCTAATATACATGCACGTTACTAATATCATCATTTCAGTCGTATTTCATAATGTTTCCTGAAATATAAGACAAACAGGATAACAGCAGTAATAAAGATCATTCCACCCATGCCGGTGTTGGAATTGTTCGGAGAATAGTAATTGATAGCCAGGTAAGCGGGGGATTGCAAATACAGGCAATAAAATCCTTAGCTGCCTGGTTTTTTTTGCCTGAAGGGCAATCATGTTTTCTCCTGCCTTTTCTTTATAATTTTCCATTTTGAAACAGCTCGGTCACTGATCCGGAGCTTTTCTGCCAGTACTGTCAGGGTCATGCCCTTTCATGGATTAAATATAGTCTGACTGCATGAACTATAACGCGAACCAAAGGTTGAATTTTCCGTTCAATCATCGGTTGAGCAGGAAAAAAATCAAACCCATTTATATCTGAGAAGAACGCAAAAAGACCCTGATATGAAAAACAGCCTGTTTTTCAAATTGTTGAATCATTTTATATTGGCTATGATAAGAATGACCAAACGGAGGAAAATAATATGGCATACAATTTGAACGAAGTAGCAATGATTACAGGATTAACCACAAGAACATTACGCAATTATCTGAAAGCAGATCTTTTGAAAGGTACAAAAATAAACGGTAACTGGAGTTTTACGGAAGAGGAACTGGATGTGTTTTTGTCCAATCCCGCTGTTAAGCAGGCTGTAAAAGCGAAAAGAAATGCAGTCGTCTATGATTTTCTTTCCAATCCGTTCAAGAAAGAAAACCGGATATGCACAATCATGGATTTCCCTGTATCTGATGCAGAGGCAATGGAAATATCTTCGTTCTTCTGTAAGATGATCAATGAAAAAGGAAAAGATATTCAGTTTACCTTCAATAAGGAAAACGGACTGGCACGCTTTATTCTTTGCGGATCGGAAGATCAGATAACAGATTTCATGAAAGCATATTATGAACGATAAAGATGTCATCCTACATACAAATTAGATTCAAAAAAAGGAATACTGTTATTGGATTCTGCAGTATTCCTTTATTGTTAATGCTTGATCTTCAGGATTCTTTTTTGCATTTCCTGGATTTTGTGGATATGCTTGCTGGAATAGATCACTGCAATGATACTCATCGCAAAGGCGATACCTGCCGCAAAACTGGCAATCTCTTCTGTGATTCCTTGATCGGCAAGTCCTAAGAATTGCAATGTCAGAAAGATGATCCAGGCGATAACACCTATCCATGCAAAGAAGTGCTGGTTCTTTAAGAGCCTTTCTTTTTCGGCATTTGTATAATCGGCAATGCTGTATAAAGTCTCTTCTGTCTGTTTGTTCATCATGTCTGCTGTCCTTTCTCCATTCAATAATTCTTCTATACTGACATCAAATAGTTTAGCCAGTTCGATCATCATATCGAAATCCGGCATTGTTCTCGCATTCTCCCATCTGGATATTGTCCGGTTATTTACATTCAGTTTTTCTGACAATTGTTCCTGGGTCATGTTTTTTTCTTTTCTGAGTTCTTTCAGAAATGTTCCGATTTTTTCCTGATTCATACCTGATGATCTCCTTTACGTCTAAAGCATAGTTCCAAAACAGGTAAAATAACACGACAGAGAATGAGAATGGACAGCAGATGTCGTGTTTTCTCACTTTTTGGATAATAATTTCCTGATATTTGTATCTGTAGGCGGGGTTGTATAAGACCACTCAACCAGACGGACATTGTTTTCTTCACAAAGCTGTTTCTTTTGCAGATCCAGTTGCTGCCGAAGAGACAATGCTTCTTCACCGCCGAAGAACTCGACAGGATGATAATGCTGGATACCTTGGAATTCAATGGCTGTTTGAAGAGAGGGAATATAGAGATCCAGGCTTTGAAGGCCAAGCCAGTCGGGACGATACTGGTACAATGTATCCGGATAACGCTTACGAACTGCATAAAACAATGTCAGTTCATTTTTCCACTTTGGTTTGATGATGCCTTCTGCAGTTAAATCAGTGCGGATTTTTGTTCTGGCTAAGCGCCAGTTTGTCCTGAATCCATCCTTTTCTTCATACAGGGCAATATCCTGATACAGCCAATGGAAGAAAGGCATGATGGTTCTTGTCAGATGTAAGAAGAATTCCAGCTCTGAAGAGATGTATCCGCATTCGAGAATGTGTTCGATATTTCTTCGGACATATACTGTTTTGGACGGATTGTGGTAATAAGGAAGATTTCCCTGGTATTTGGCAATTGTATCGGGAAGATACGGGGAACGGAAGACAATCTCATCTTTCCATAAATGGTTCTGATACCAGGGAAAAGAATACTCATATAGGGAATATCCCCCATAAACGTCTTCGGATGCATTCTTATATAAAAGATGATACATCAGAAGGACATCATCCATATTTTGTTTATCAAAAACAGCCAGATAATGCATCTTGTCTTCATCCGGAAAAAGATTCTTTATCGGTCGGATGCTTTCCGCTCTTTTGCATACTTCCATGACCACGAAGAATTGTGATACATAACTTTCCGGAAAGAGGAAACATGCATTGTGATCTGTATCAATGTTGCGAAACTGGTCCATGAATGCTTCTATATAAGGATTAGGTGTCAATGGTTCAGCATTCTGAATGAATTCTTTTGTCGCATAGCGATAAAAGAGATCCGACCAGGATAACTGAACAAGAAATTTATCATAATGATTGCTGATATATTCTTCTTTGACATCCTCAAAATCCTTCTGAAAAGATTCATGTTCCTCCAACAGAGTATCCAATGTGGAAAAAACAGTCCTTTCATGATGTTGAGGATATTTTTCCCACAACATGTTCAAACGGTCGAAAGTATATGAACATGCAGGTTTTTCATGAATCGGTATATCCAAAATGTACTCCTTTGATATTGTTTTCAATATTCTGTTCAAAGTATTCCTTTGTGAGCGGTTCATCGTAATTCCAGTAAATCAGATTGACATGATTCCTTTCGCAAAGATATTTCTTTTTATGGTCCCTGTATTGATTGTCGGCAAGCCCTTCTTCACCACCGAAGAAATCAATGGCGGAAGTATGTTGCTGACCCTGATATTCAATCGCTGTTTTTTGGGAGGGAATGTAAATGTCCAGCCTTTGTCCATGTAACCATTCCGGTTCATACTGGAATATGGCATCAGGATATTTTTCTTTGACAATCGCAAAGGCAGTCTGTTCCGAAATCCATCGGGCATTCGTATTACCTTTAACGATTTGTTTTTCATAAACTTTGTTTCTTTTGCGGCTGATGGATTGATGATACTCCTGTAAAAGCTTACGAAGTTTCGGATCTTCAATGGAACGGATATTCCGATAGGCTTTCGGTTTCAGAAGATTGATCTTCCACATGCGTTTTTCAATTTGGAATATTCTGTTATATCTGTCGAGAAAGACAGCTGAAGGATCTGTCTCCAGATTGAAATAATCATAACCGGAAGAGATACTCCTTTTCAGGAAGGTTAATAATTCCGTTTTTCTGTATTTTTCAGCAGGGATAATCACCATATACGTTGTTTCATTCAGCTGTGCAGGTTTACCGAGGGTACATGCAACAGCGTGATCAACATCTCCGTTTTTCCCGTTTGGATATTGATAAGTAATCACGACATCCTGTTCCTTCGGATCGACAGGAAGCCAATATCCGTCAATCGAAGCTGCATCACGAAGATCTTCTATCTCCTGTTGAAGATGGGTGATCATTTCTCTCTTTCTTTTCTCACGAATGTTTTCCTTTTTTCGGTGTGTGTATTTTTCGTCTGTTTCCATCAGTTCCATTTCTTTCTGAAAGATATGACTGGCAGAAGGAATACCGATCAGCCTGTCATAGTGATCCATATAGTCCTCAAAATCTTTCAGTGATAAAAACAGATTGTAAGCTTCTTCTTTTGTCATGGATATTTTTCCTTCAATCGGAAATATTATAGTGAAATCTATCATGATCCTCAACCGAGGTACTTTACAGAAATGGATTGAGAAGAAAATGATTCACTGTTAAAATGGGCTGGTAAAAGCCATACTAAAAAAATCTGAAAGGGGGAAAGATGATTAAGCTGGTGATATTTGATGTAGATGGTGTTATTGTACAAACAGAAACATTGTTTATGGAATTTGTGATGGAAGATCTCGATAAGCAGAAGATCTCTTATACAAAAAGCGATATCGGAAAGATTATGGGCACAAACAATCATAATAGAATGCAGGTGATGGATTCTCTTTTCAATGATCAGCCTGCATATCAGAACTGGGACAAGGTCATTCATTTTCATCCGGAAAGAATTAATTATCCCCAATTGAAATCGGAGGGCTTAGAAGAGCTATTGGAATTTCTGAAGAAAGAGAATATCATCTGCAGCATCTGTACAAATTCCATGCAGAAAAGAACAGAAAATCTGTTGAAGGAATTACATCTTGAAGAATACTTTCATGGTATTTATTCCGGTTCTGATCTGCATCACAGCAAACCCGATCCCTATATGTATATTCAGGCTATGAAAGATCATGGTGTTCATCCGGAAGAAACAATAGTTCTTGAAGATTCTTCCTTAGGCATACAGGCAGGAAAGAACAGCGGTGCTTTGACAATCGCCTTAAAGGACAGAGATGGAATGGCAGATCAGCATGAGGCAGATATTATCATTCATAACCTGTATGAAGTAATGGAAATCATCAGAATTATCTAATCTGATTTGCATGTAGGGAATAAAATTGGTAGAATAATCGATGTAAATAAAAGGTAGGTAAATATATGGCTATTGAAGCAGGCGATTTTAAAACAGGATTAACAGTTATCGTTGACGGCGATCCGTGGGTAGTTCTTGATTTCCAGCATGTAAAACCGGGAAAAGGTGCTGCCATTCTGAAGACAAAAATGAAGAACCTGAAGACAGGTTCCACACAGGAAAGAAACTTCAACGCTTCTACAAAGTTTGAAGCCGCTATGATTGAAAAGAAGATGGTTACTTATTCCTATGAAGCTGATAATACATATTACTTCATGGACATGCAGACATATGAAACATATGAACTGGGTGCAGACCAGATCGGTTTCAACAAGTACTTCATGGTTGACGGTCTGGAAGTTAACCTGATGATTTATGAAGGAATGGTATTGAACGTTTCCTTACCTGCAACAGTTGAACTGACAGTTGCTGAAACAACACCGGCAATCAAAGGTGCACCATCCACACAGTCCAAGGATGCTACTACAGATACCGGTTTAACACTCAGAGTTCCTCAGTTTATTGAACAGGGCGAAAAAATCCTTGTCAGCACTGACGACGGTAAGTATTCATCAAGAGCTTAATCAAGCTCTTTTTTCAAATATGAGCAAAGTCGTTTTAATTACCGGCGCTGCAGGGGGTATCGGCAGTGCAATTGTCAAGGAACTGGCGGATGCAGGTTATGATATTGTCATTCACTATAACAGTTCCAAAGACAAAGCATTGTCATTACAAAAACAGATACAGAATGTCAGAACCATGACCGTCCAGGCAGATGTTTCCAAAGAAGAGGAAGTGGATCGGATGATTTCCCTGATTGAAACGGAAATGGGTGGTGTGGATATTCTGATTAACAATGCAGCTATCGATGAACCAAATCTTTTCTATAAAAAAGATGCGGAAACATTCAGAAGAATACTGGATGTCAACGTTGTAGGAGCCTTCAATTGTGCCAAACGAGTTTATAAACACATGATGGAAAAAGAGTATGGGAAGATTATCAACATCTCTTCTACCAATGGCATTAATACCTATTATCCGATGTGTCTGGATTATGATGCATCAAAAGCTGCATTGATTTCATTGACACATAATCTTGCAATACAGTTTGCACCGTATGTCAATGTAAATGCAATTGCACCGGGTTTTATAGGCACGGAAAAAGAACTGGAAGGTTATGATGAAGAGTTCCTGAAACAGGAAACAGATAAAATACTGGTGAAAAGATACGGACAACCCGAGGAAGTTGCACATCTGGTGAAATTTTTAATCAGTGATGAAGCTGCATATATAAATAATAGTATTATTCGTATAGATGGAGGACAAACGGGAAGCTGTTAAGCTTCCCGTTTATATCAGTGATAGTTTTTTATTTTTTCTAAATAATGTCAGCAACTATTTCCAAGGGCAGATCCAAAAACACAATGACAAATTTCACATATTAGCTGATTATGAATGACATGTTATAGGTAAAAAGGTACAATAAATACAGAAAAGATCTCACGTTTTGGTAATCATAATTTTACAGATGGATCTTGTGAGAAAACAGCTCTGGGAAAGGGCAGATGAGAGGAGTATAAATGAAGTTATTTGAACGTACCAGGATCGGAACTTTACAGTTGAAAAACCGTATTGTTCTTGCTCCGATGGGAACGACCACAGACCATACCTATGGTTTTAACATGCGCGATGTGAATTATTACGGTGAGAGGGCAAAAGGAGGAGCAGGCCTGATCCTGACAGGCGCAGTTGTCTGCTCGGAAGAATTTGAGCCTGCACCATGTCAGAAACTGACAAGCATCAAGGATGTCTATATGCTGCACCAGGTGGCAGAAAAAGTACATAATTACGGTGCAAAATTCGGCATTCAGTTATCACCGGGTATCGGCAGAATGAACTGGATTGATCCAAGCACACCGCCTTATTCTGCAAGTCCGTGTCCGAATTACTACAAGCCTGAATTAATCTGCAGAGAATTGCCGACAGACGGTGTTAAACGATTGGTGAAGGCTATGGGTACATCTGCAAAATTTGCCCAGGATGCAGGTGTGGATATTATTGAAATTCATGCGTATGGCGGATATCTGATTGATCAGTTCAATTCCTCCAAGTGGAATCACAGAACAGATGAATACGGAGGAAGCCTTGAAAACCGCATGCGTTTCATGATGGAAATCATTGAAGAAGTCCGCAGAGTATGCGGAAAGTTTTATCCGATTGCAGTGAAGATGACACTGGACAGCGTGGATGATCCGGAACGTCCGTTGGAAGAAGGATTGCATATCGCTAAGACATTAGCAGAATCAGGATTGGTAGATCTGATCCATTTCGGCAGAGGTGCATATTCCTGCAGATGGCGCATGGTTTCCAGTGTTTACCAGACACCGGGATTTGATGTTGAAGCTGCAAAAACCATTCGTGAAGTTACCGGAAATGTACCTTTAATGGCCCATGGTAAACTGAACCATCCGGAAGTTGCAGAAGAAGCATTACAGAGCGGGGCATTGGATCTGATTGCGATCGGTCATGGTTTAATTGCTGATCCATACTGGCCAAACAAGGTGAAAAAAGGACTCCTGGATGAAATCAATCCTTGTATCGGTTGTGCGGAATGTCATTATAATTCCATGAAAGGATGGCCAAGACCATGTGCTGTTAATCCTGAAGCAATGCATGAAACAGAATATGTTCTGACACCTGTAACAGAGAAAAAGAGAATCCTGGTAATCGGTGCAGGTCCGGGTGGAATGAAAGCTGCCGCTACTGCTGCACAAAGAGGATTTGATGTTACATTATGGGAAAAGAAGAATATCATGGGTGGTGCAATGGCAGCTGCCGGTGCACCGGATTTCAAAAAGGATGTTCGTGATCAGGTAGAATATCTCATTCGTCAGGTAAACAAATATGGTGTTCATGTCGAGCTGAATAAGACAGCAACACTCGAAGAAGTACAGAAATTCAATCCGGATTTTACCGTAGTAGCTTCCGGTTGTGATCCGATCATAATTCCTGTTCCGGGCAAAGACAAGCCGATTGTCAGAACGGCTATTCCTGTTATGCTTGGCGAAGAAACAGTCGGTGAGAATGTGGTTGTGATCGGCGGAGGAGATGTCGGTTGTGAGCTGGCTTCTGATCTTGCTTTAAAAGGAAAGAACGTCACCATTGTTGAGATGCTTGATCGAATCATGGCAAGAGGCGGATCCTTTGTCGCAAATGAGCAGAATCTGAAATATATTCTGAAGCATTCCGGGGCAAATATTATCTGCAGTGCAAGACTGACAGAAATTCTTGATGATGGCGTTAAGTATATCAAAGACAATGAAGAACATATTCTTTCATGTGACACTGTCATCTTTGCGGCAGGTTTCCGTCCGGATCAGACATTGTATGAATCCATCTGCGATGCAGGACTTGAATGTATTCAGATCGGTGACAATGTCAGAATGGGAAAGATTATCGATGCAATTCACCAGGGATATAATTCCATGCGTGTACTTGAACTTTAACAAGAAATATACATGAAAAGGGACGGTTGTCCCTTTTCATGTGTGATGACATACACTTCATAATCTCCACTTTCTTTTGCCTTGGATTTATCGTTGCAAAATGTTTTTTTGTTGCATTAGCGCTTACACCTATAACAAATGAACCGCATACCTTTAAGAAATAATGTACGGTATATCTTATTGTACTTTATGCCAATGGTTTGTAGCAGTAAGAATAAAACATATGTATTCTTTAAAGTTATATAGAGTTATATAAGAGACATAAAGTTATATAAAGTTATATAAAAATTGAAAAGTTATATAAAGTTATATATAATCCTGGTAGGAGGAAGTATTTATGACAAATCCTTTTACATTGACTTTTGGTATAAAGCCATCACAATATATAGATCGCTTTGAACAAAGCAGTTTGATCACCGATACATTCCAAGATGAAGAACCATCGAATCATACATATATTATTACCGGTGTAAGAGGCACTGGAAAAACGGTACTGCTCAGTCAAGCTACGGAGCTATTTAAAAATAATAAAAATTGGTATGTAGTGGAAGTGAATCCTTCCAGAGATATTTTGCATAGTGTAGTAGCTAAGCTTTATGACATGAAGGGGCTTCGATCCTTGTTTCGGATGGATGGTATAGATCTTTCTTTATTTGGCTTTGGTATTTCTGTAGCGAATGGAAATCCTATTTCAGATATAGAGATTGCTTTAGAGAGAATGGTATCTGTCATCAAAAAACAAAATAAAAGAGTGTTGATTACAATTGATGAAGTAACAAATAATGAATATATGAAAGTCTTCGCCGGAACATACCAAATTCTATTAAGAAATAGGCTGCCTGTATTTTTATTGATGACCGGGTTGTTTCAAAATATTGCAGAGCTTCAAAATGAAAAGTCTTTAACATTTCTTTATCGTGCACCGAAAATACAGCTTTCCCCTTTAGATTTGTCTTCAATCATGAGAAGTTATCAGACATTATTTAACTTGGATAAAGAAGAATCAGTGAAAATGGCACAATTGACAAGGGGATATTCATTTGCTTATCAGGTACTTGGTTATTTGAGATGGGAGCATCCGGATGTTCCTTTAGATGAGTTATTATTTCAATATGACCGGTATTTAGCCGATTTTGTATATGAAAAAATGTATTCTGAATTATCTGTGAAAGATAAGGAAGTTTTGAATGCGATGAGCAGTTTCGGAACAAATGCAATGAGAAATATAGAAATTCGTTCTTCCTTAAATATGAAACCTCAATTGTTCTCTATTTATCGTGATCGTTTGTTAAAAAGAGGATTAATTTATTCACCTCAATATGGGTATCTGGCGTTTGTTTTACCGAGATTTGCAGAGTTTATACAGGAAAAATTCATTTTCGATAATCTGTAATAAGACATGGTGGTATACATCATGTCTTTTATTGCTCATGCAAGAATCAATAAATTGATGATAAAATAGTATTATCTTTTATTTGGAGGTAGATCATGCCGATCGGTGTAATCATCAATGTACTTTCCGTAGCTCTTGGAGGGATCTTCGGTTCTGTAGTGAAGGATAAACTTTCTGACTCTTATAAGACAAACATGAATATGTTGTTTGGGCTTGCATCAATGGGAATGGGAATATCATCTATTGTATTAATGAAGAACATGCCTGCAGTCATCTTTTCCCTGATCATCGGTACAACCATAGGTCTCGTGATTCATCTTGGTGATGCCATCAACAAAGCTGCCGGTGCAATGCAGGCTTTAACCGGTGGGGGAAAGAAGGAGAATGCCGCACAACTGGTGACGATAATCGTATTATTTTGTGCAAGCGGAACAGGAATTTACGGCGCATTAGTTTCGGGTATGAATGGAGATCACAGCATATTGATTGCCAAAAGCATACTGGATTTCTGCACAGCGATGATTTTTGCATGCACATTGGGAAAAACAGTATCCATGATTGCCATTCCACAGGGTATAATTATGTTAGCGTTATTCCTGTTAGCAGGATTCATTTATCCCATGACTACACCTGACATGATCAATGATTTCAAGGCATGCGGAGGATTTATCATGTTAGCGACAGGCTTCCGTATTATACAGGTGAAGAATTACCCTACAGCGGATATGATCCCTGCCATGATTCTGGTGATGCCTTTATCATGGTTTTGGATGACATATATTATTCCACTAGTTGGATAGAGAGGAAAGTATGATGAAAGGCACGTATGAAATTAAAATTGAAGGATTTGACTGGGGCTGTGGTATTACCGAAGTGACTTTATGTCCGGAAGAACCGATTGAAATCAAAAAAGACAAACTGGTTGTCAAAGAGACAAAGCAGGTGACAGATTTTACAAAGATTCCTGAATTTCCGATCCTTGTACAGACATTTGAACGTACAATAAAGGATGTTGAAAAGATAAATGATAAAGAATATAAGGTAAAACTCGGTGTCAGTCCGAGTGAAGGATCACCTTTGCTTTTCAGTATGAAGACGATGTTTAATACATGGTCTGATCCGTATGATCTGGAATTTATTGCTGATGGAGAGAAGCTGGATCTGACATATGCCGGTAAGAAGATGACTTCTGATATATTCTCTTATGATTCCTTCACAGCTTCTGACGGTGTCAAACTGGAGTATGCCTACTATGAGCCAAAAGAAAAGACAGACAGACTGGTGATCTGGCTGCATGGACTGGGAGAAGGTGGTGTGGATCACACAGATCCTTCTGTAACCGTCATGGCAAACAAGGTGACATCCCTTGTCTCTGATTCCTTCCAGGAAATGATGCAAGGGGCAAATGTGCTTGCACCCCAATCTCCGACATTCTGGATGGATCAGGACGGTACAGGCGGAAATCTTCTGGGTGGGGAAATCAAAGCAGACGGAACTTCCTATTATCTGCAGTCTTTGACAGAATTGATTCAGATGTATCA
>JAFYCG010000192.1 GCA_017539825.1 Solobacterium sp.
CTGCCGACAGAACACATGAAAATGATGCATGCCATCATCAGCCATCCTTTTTTCATATTGATGTTTTTGTGGCGGATGTAGGTCAATGTGGTAACGGCAGAACCGAGTATGTCTGAGGCAAGGGCAATCGCCGTAGCCTGATATGCACCAGTTTCCGTTGCAAAAGACGGGCAAAGAACAATCAGGATGGGAACCATTACCGTAGCAGCTGAAAGGCCTGCAAGTCCTGTTCCGACCCCTGCACCGATGGAAGCAATAATATACCAGATATATTCCATAGGAGATCCTTTCTAATTCAGCTTGTTTTCCAAAAAGGAGACCAGTTGCTTACGGTTTAGAATAATCATGATAAAACAAAGGGAAACAATTCCGATAAAATATGGAAACAAATGACGATCAAATGATATAATCGCATCTCCGAATAAGACATATAAAAGTATAGAGGGAATTGAACCTGCAGACAATCCTTTCATAAAATCTTTTTGACTCATTTTCCCGTTTGCACAGATATATGGGATCATTCCCTTTGGAACAAGCGGAATCAGATACATCAGAATCACAATATTCGCAGGATGTTTTGCCTCATTGATTTTCTGTTCAAGGCGGGCATGCTTTGGCTTGGAAAAGATCTCTTTGGTCTTCTTGTCCATGCGCTGTGCAGCCTTAAAAATAATGATATTCAGAATATAATTCGTTATATAGCAAAGGAAAAAACCGGTAATGCTGCCATATAAAACCCCGGCTGTGACATAAACAGGCATAGAAGGGAGAACAATTGATACGGTTTCCAGTGCCTGCAGGAGGATCAGAATGCCTTTGCCTTGTCTGCCTTTATCGCGGATATATGCGGTTAATGCCTCGATATTCTTTGATCTCAAAAGAGAAATTACGGGATCCATATGCTTAAAGACCTCATAGAACACGATCATAAACAGACAGAGCAGTAAAACAATCCGAATGATCAGCCATATTTTTTTGCCTGTGACGTTCATGTGCATTATTATAAATAAATTTGAAAGAAAGAAAACAAAAATGCTTGACACATATTCTTTTTTTGGTATCATATCTATGTTATCGAATACCATAGACAGTAACTGCGAACCGCTTAATTTGTTACCGAGGTAGAGAAAAAACGTTTAAGATGTTTTTTTACCCTCGTATATGGTGCGAGGGTTTTCTATATATGCGTATGCGATAATGAGAAAGATAGGAAGGTGAAGGAATGAACCAGAACGTACTAGAGTCAAAAAAGAACGTTGTCACTGAGATTCAGGAAAAGTATGTGAATTCCGGATCCACCGTTGTTGTTGAGTATCGCGGACTGACAGTTGCCGAGGTTACTGAACTGCGTAGAAATCTGCGTGAAGAAGGCGTTGAAATGAAAGTTTACAAGAACACGCTTGCTTCCAGAGCAGCAGAAAATGCAGGATTCGGTGATCTGTCAAAGTATCTTACAGGTCCGAACGCACTCGCATTTGGTGGAGATGAAACCGCAGCTGCCAGAGTCATGTCCAAGTTCGCAAAGAAGCACAAGGCTCTGATCCTGAAGGGCGGTATCGTTGAAGGAAAAGTTGTTGATGAAAATACAGTAAACGAACTCGCCGCATTGCCAAACAGAGAAGGCATGTTGAGCATGTTGTTATCTGTACTGAACGCACCTGTTTCTTCATTTGCACGTGTCATCCAGGCTGTAGCTGACAGCAAGGGCGGAGCAAGCGGAGAAGCAACACAAGAAGAAGCTGCACCAGAGGCAGCAGCCTAAGAAAAGAGGAGGAAAATTATCCATGGCTACAATTACAAAGGAAGATATTCTTGCTTATCTTGATGAAGCAACAATTTTGGATCTCAATGATCTCGTAAAAGCAATCGAAGAAAAATACGGCGTTACAGCTGCTGCTCCAGTTGCAGTTGCTGCACCGGTTGAAGAAGCTGAGCCACAGGGACCAACAAGCGTTACTGTTGTTCTGAGCGCTATCGGTGACACAAAAGTTGCTGTTATTAAGGCTGTTCGTGCTATCACAGGTCTCGGACTTGTTGATGCTAAGAAACTCGTTGACAGCACACCTGCAGAAATCAAGAAAGATGTTCCAACTGACGAAGCTGAAAACATCAAGAAACAGCTCGTTGAAGCTGGTGCAACTGTTGAATTCAAATAATATTTGCACGTTCAATAAGAAGCAATTTGGAAAGCCGAAAGATTTCGGCTTTTTGACCCCTAGAAAGGATGTGGTTAATGGCACATTATTTTACCGATAACCGCAATCTGAAAGAAGACCGAAAGGATCATTCCTTTCGGTTTTCGGGGCGTTCATTTACATTTACTACAGATCATGGTGTCTTTTCGATGCAGGGGATTGACTATGGCACCCAAGTCTTACTGAAGGCGTTGTCAGAAGAAAATGTGACAGGCAGGCTGCTTGATATGGGCTGTGGCTATGGCGTGATCGGGATTGTCAGCAAGGCATTATTTCCTTCATGCGACGTCACCATGGCTGACATCAATCCAAGGGCAGTGGAATTGGCGCAGAACAACTGTTTGCTGAATGGTGCCGATTGCCATATTCTCATATCTGACGGATTTCAGGAAATTTCCGATACTTTTCAGTGGATTGTCACCAATCCTCCGATCAGAGCCGGCAAAAAGGTGATTTATGCCATGTTTGAAGATGCATATGCGCATCTTAATGAAACAGGGA
>JAFYCG010000193.1 GCA_017539825.1 Solobacterium sp.
AAGGAGGGGATATGATGATGCCCGTGTTTCATAGCGGCTTTGCAACGGACTTGAATAATATGATGGAATGGCGCGGAACGCTTGGATATAACAAGATGAGCTACTCCTATCACTTGACCGATTTTGATAAGTATTGTCAGAGAGAATTTCCGAGTGATGATGTGCTGAAACAGCACATCGCGTATGGCTATCTGGAGAATGTGAATGCACACCGGGATAATCGTGTCGATGTGGCTGCAATAAGAAACCTTGGGAAATACCAAATCATGATTGGTAAAGACGCTTATGTTTTTCCAGCAGATTTCTATTCTCATGGTCACAGTAAACTTCCCTATATTATGAGCAACTTGGATCTTCAAAGGTTTTTTACGGCATGTGACAACTATTCGACTAACACCGCGCAAAATCCATTGCTTGAATATACTGTTCCGACGATTTTCAGATTACAGTATTCGACAGGAATGCGGCCGCGTGAGGTAAGATTATTAACGAGAAACGATATTGATTACAAGAGGAAAACCGTGTACATTGCCGATTCCAAGAAACACAAAGATCGGTGCATCCCCGTGGACAATGATGTCATACAGATGTGTAAGAGGTATGATTCTATTTCCCGTTCACTTTATCCGAATACAAAATGGTTCTTTCCCAATCGTAATCAAAATCCTTACAATGCATTCTTATACGGAAGGCTTTTCAATCTTGTATGGAAGGCCTCAGGGAATCCGGAAGGCCTTGAATACTGTTCGCCTTATATTCTCCGGCACAATTATGCAACGCATCTACTGATGGAGTGGATTGAAGAAGGGATCGATATTGAGGAACGCATTCCCCTGCTGAGCTCCTATATGGGACATGAAACATACAAGGACACGTATTATTATTTTCATCTAATGCCTGAGAGAATTTCAAAGCTCGGCTATATGGACATTTCTGATGTGGTGGGAGGATTTCATGAAGACTGATACTTTCTGGAAGCAACTTCAGCAATATTTCACGATATACCTGCCAAAGCAGCGTGATAGCAGCGATTGTACAATTTCAGCATGTCATGATGCATGGAACTTGTTACTTCGATATATATCCCAGGAGAAGCATCTGGAAGCAATATCGCTGAAACTGGATTACTTCACATCGGCTCTTATTGTAGAATTCCTTGATCATATGGACGCAGAGAAGCATTGGGAAGCGTCCACTCGAAATCAACGTTTAAGCTGTATTCGTTCCTTCTTCAAATATGCCTCCAGCAAGGATGTCACTGCAAATATGGTTTATGCGGATCTCTGCACCATCCCTTTGAAGAAAGAGGAAGATAAATCTCACGTTGTGGACTTCATGTCAAAAGAAGGACTGGCATCAATCTTCGCTTCCGTTGATCTTATGACCCGGACGGGCTTCAGGGATTATTTTTTCATGTCGCTTATGTATGATACGGCAGCTCGGGATGGGGAAATGCTTGGAATGAAGCTGGGGGACATTAATGCTGGTAACTCCACAGCATATCTTTTTGGCAAGGGTGCAAAGCCCAGGATCGTTCCGGTTACACAGGAAAACATGGTCATGTTTCAAAGGTATAAAGCGAAGTATCACCCTGACGGAATAAAGACAGATCCACTTTTTTACACCCGCCACCGTGGTCAGAAAACATTCATGTCTGATGACAATGCCGCAAGGATCATTAAACAATATGCGTCAAAAGCACGCGAATCTGATTCACGGGTGCCTGATAATGTGCATCCCCATATGTTCAGACACTCCAGGGCGATGCATCTGTACCAGGGTGGAATGGCGCTTGCAGTTTTATCCGAGTTCCTTGGACATGAAAATCCTGAAACCACGTTGATTTATGCGTATGCGGATACGGAAATGAAAAGGAAGGCGATACAAAGTGCATCTGATCATACGCCGATTGATTCTGCTGATAAGCTTGAAGCCATTTGGAAAGATCCTGATATTATCGGTAGACTGATTCAGGGCTATTGAAATAACACATTCCCCGCCTGAGAAAGCTTTTCCGGCGGGGAATGTCCTCAAAGATTATTCCGATTTTTCACAGAAAGGATGTAGACATTATGCAGCTTGACGTGCTAAAATCGGGATATTCCAGAAATCGGAATAATCCAGGTTGATGATGACACGGATCTCCC
>JAFYCG010000194.1 GCA_017539825.1 Solobacterium sp.
AGAAAATTCTGGAGGACCATCTCGATCACTGTATCAAGGAAGCGATCGATGAGCATGATACAGAGGCTATTGATAAACTTCATCAAGACATCAACCAGATGATCAAATAGACAAACGGCTTCGTTTGTTTTTTTTACCCTTTTCTTTCCTTTCACATACGGATACAATGAATAACAGGTGATGAAAATGAAAATATGTTTATTAAATGATTCGTTTCCGCCGATTATTGACGGTGTCGTCAATGTGGTAATGAATTATGCAGATATATTATCCAGAATGGAAAATACGCAGGTCATTGTCGGTACGCCATGGTATCCGGGTACGGATTACAAAGCCTTTCCCTATCCTGTGATACCCTATCCGAGTCTGGATACCTCCATGTTTACCGGAGGATATCGTGCCGGTTATCCTTTTCCGATCAAGGAAACCGGAGACATGCTGGCATTCGAACCGGATATTATTCATACACACTGTCCTGTATCTTCCTGCTTTATAGCCAGATCCATGCGTGATGCTGCAGATATACCTGTTGTGCTGACGTATCATACAAAATATGATATTGATATACGCAATACCATTCCGACAACAGCTTTGCAGGATGAATGCATCAAAGCCATGGTCAACAATATCTCCGCCTGTGATGAGGTATGGGCAGTGAGCCAGGGAGCCGGTGAAAATCTGCAGTCTCTCGGATATGAAGGTCCGTTTAAAGTCATGCCGAACGGTGTTGATTTTCCCAAAGGAAAATGCACTGCAGAAGAAATTGAACAAGCCGTAAAAGAATATGATCTTCCTGCTGATATTCCGATGTTTCTTTATGTCGGCAGAATCATGGATTATAAAGGCCTGCCGATGATCATTGATGCCTTGAATATTCTAAAGGAAAAACAGGATTTCCGAATGGTTTTCATCGGTCAGGGAACGGATATGCATCATTTAAAGGAGAAGATCCAAAAAGCCGGAATATCATATGATGAAAGAATGGAAGACGGCAGTATTCAGTCAATACAAGGATCTTCTGCAAATGGGAAAATCATTCTTACCGGTGCAATTCATGACCGGAATATCCTAAGGGCATGGAATACAAGAGCGGATCTCTTTGTCTTTCCTTCCACATTTGATACCAACGGGCTTGTGGTAAGAGAAGCTGCCGCTTGCGGATCTGCCAGTGTATTAATCAAAGGGTCCTGTGCTGCAGAAGGCATTACAGACGGAAGAAACGGATTTCTCATCGATCAGAATGCTGAAGCGCTGGCTTCCTTTCTGGATCATGCATGCACACATCTTGATAGCATCCGCCAGGCTGGCGACCATGCGATGGATGAGATCTATCTGTCATGGCAGGATGCGGTAAATGAAGCCCATAAAGGATATGAAAGCATTCTGGAGAAAAAGAAAAGAGGATTGCTCAGGCATAAAGAAAACCTCGCTGATGATCCTCTGTATGAGATGTCCGGCGATGCAATAAAAAGATATCTTGATATTACCCGGAATGATATTCCGCAGATGGAAGGCATGTTAGAGAATATCCAAAGGATGGAAAAGGAAGTACGGGAGCTGATTGCGGAAAGAAGAAGAAAAAGATTACAGGAACTGAAGGAATTTTTAAATACAGATAAATTTTAAGGGGCTGTCGAAAAACCCCAAACTAAAAAGTCATGATTTTGACTTGTATTTATAAGAAGTCTTAGCCTTCTCGTTGGCTGACTTCTTTTTCTTTTTGGAAACTTTTTTGACAGCCTTGCAGAAGGCGAATCCATACAGTACGGCCGCAAACATGTCGTACCTGTTTATTTCAGGCCTCCTTCCCTGGGATGCTCCGTATGCCTGGCCTTTTTCAGTATCTCTGCAACTCCCGAATCCTCCAAAAACTGCAGATATCTGTCCAATTTTGCCCGCTCCTGGTTACTGTTCACAGGGTAGGTAAAAAAGTTTTCCACAAAATTACGTAGCCTAAGGAATACATGACCGTAGAAGAAGGAAAAAAAATCGGGAAAAACAGGCATATCTGAAAAAACAGCGGTGGAAAACCTTTGCGGCAGGAT
>JAFYCG010000195.1 GCA_017539825.1 Solobacterium sp.
AAAGAAGAAGGTATCCGTTCCAACGCAATTATTGCAGGCGGATTTGCTACAGAGATTTCCAACTCGATGGGTATGCCGAATATGGAAGCTTACGGAAAGCTCAAGGCAAACCTTGCTACTTCCCCGGCTCCCGGTGATCCGGCTGAAATTGCAAAAGCCTGTGTATTCCTGGCAAGTGATGAATCACAATATGTCAGCGGTGCAGAACTGGCAGTCGACGGCGGCTGGTGTGCAGCATAATTGAAAGCTTGCTTGACAAAGAACAAACTAAGACTACAATAAAAACGTATTAGGCATATGCCTCGATCCACGTCTGTCAGGGAAAATCCGGCAGACGTTTCTTATTTTTTGGGGGGATAAAAAATGAAAAAGTCGTGGATCTCAGCATCTATCATCATTCTCGGTAATATTTTATATGCATTAACAGTAAAACTATTCCTGCTTCCTGCCGGGTTAATTACAGGCGGAACTACTGGTATCGCTCTTTTTATCAGCCGTATCACAGGCATGCAGATATCTTACTTCGTATTGGCATTTAATACATTTATGCTGATCATAGGAAGGCTCGTTCTAGGCAGAAAATTTGCTTTAACCACCATTATCAGCACATTTGTTTACCCTGCTGCTTTACATCTGTTTGATACAGTATTACCGGATATTATTCTAAGCAAAGATCCGATGCTATGCACAATCTTTTCCGGCTGCGGTATAGGCTTATCCCTTGCCATGGTCATCCGTGAAGGTGCATCAACAGGAGGAATGGATATCCCTCCTCTCATACTTCAGAAACTTTGCGGTATCAATGTCTCCTTCTCTTTATATGCCTTTGATTGTCTGATCCTTTTACTTCAGGCATCCGGGACAAAGCCGGAAATGATCTTATACGGCATACTTCTGGTTATGATTTATTCTGTTGTCCTTGATCGTTTTCTGTTACTTGGCTCTTCGAGAACCGAAGTCAAAGTCATCAGTAAAAAAGCAGATCAGATACGAAAAGAAATCTTAGACAACCTTGACCGCGGTGTAACGATTCTTTATGGCGAAGGCGGATTCAGTCATGCTCATGAAGAGATTGTTTTAACAATTATTTCGAATCGGCAGCTTCCCGCTGCTGAAAAGATGATACGCAATATCGATGAAGAAGCTTTTCTGATTGTCAGCAGAGTCAGTGAAGTCAAAGGCAGAGGCTTTACCATGAATAAACAATACAAGTTGCGCACAAAATAAAACATCATTTATAAAGAACACCCTTTTATCCAATCTTGTTGACTAACATTTATCCTTTGGGCATCTTCCTTCCTGCCCTTTTTTTCTTTCCAATTGCGCAGACTTCTTCGCATCTACATGCCCTTTCTTAGCGCTTTTTCTTCTCCATCTGCGCACCCTTCTTTACGCTTTCTTCCTTCTCTTTCTTCTTTCCCTGCAAGGCCATTTGTCCCGTTATCCATCCTTCTCTTTCCCTTTTCCTTTTCTTCCTCTTTTTTCTTTTTTTCTCCACCTGGAATGGCGTTTCCGCCCGGAATCCAAGGCCTCCGTCCCACTATTGGCCTGTTTTCGCGGTGCAATCCGGTCCCTGCGCCCCACTCCGTGCAATGGCCATGTTCCCCCGGAACAGGCCCTGCCACGGCCGGCAACGCAAAAAAGCCCTGTATCGAGCGGATGTGCTCGATGCAAGGCTTTGGTTGGGTCTATTCTTTTTTTATTCTTTGTGCCCTAGAGGCGCAGATTGAGGAGATGGGACTCAGATCAAGGGGAATGGCGAAGATGAAAAGGATAAAAAGGTTTCAACCAAAAAGGATAAAAGGGGTTAAACGGTTACAACAATCATGCATCCTTGACATCATCCGGAAGCTTGAACTGGGTTTCGTACAATTCTGTATAGACGCCGCCTTTACTGACAAGTTCCTTATGTGTACCTCTTTCCACAATTGTACCGTCCTTAACGACAAGTATCTCATCCGCCGCAAGAATCGTGGATAATCTGTGTGCAATAAGAATACTTGTCCGGGATGTAATCAACGGGTCAATTGCATCCTGAATGGCTTTTTCCGAGATGGAATCAAGAGAAGCTGTTGCTTCATCAAAGATCATGACAGACGGATTCTTCAGAAGAACTCTTGCGATAGAGATTCTTTGTTTTTCACCACCGGAAAGTTTTAATCCCCTGTTGCCTACCTGTGTATCATAACCATGTTCCTGCTTCATGATAAAATCATGAATATTTGCTTTTTTACAGGCTTCCATCATCTCTTCTTTTTTTGCAAAAGGATTAGCGTACATCAGATTCTCTCTGATGGTTCCGTTAAACAGATAAGTATCCTGGCTGACAACACCGACATTCTTTCGTAAGAATGTCAGATCCAGCTTTCTGACATCGATATCATCGAATGTTACTGAACCTTCAGTAACATCATATAATCTCGGGATCAGATTGATCATGGTTGATTTACCGGATCCGGAAGGACCGACAATCGCAATACTGTGACCGCTCTTTAGTGTAAAATCAACATCTTTGAGGATCATGCGTTCTTTGTCATATTGGAAATATACATGATGGAAAGCGATATTTCCTTCTGCTTTGTCCGGAGTGATGGCATCTTCGGCATTCTTGATTTCAATCGGCATATCAAAATAACCGAAGATTCTGGTAAACATAGCCATCGAACGGATCCAGTCAACCTGGATATTCAAAAGACTGTTCACCGGTCCGTACATCCTCGATAACAAAGATACAAGAACTGTAATATCACCGACGGTAATATCCGCATCATATTTCATCATGAGTATTCCGCCAACCAGATACAGTAACATCGGTCCGATGGAAGAAAATGTACTCATAACCACACGGAACCATCTTCCTGCCATGGATTCCCTGATATTTAACCGGATCATCTTCTCATTGGCTTTCCTGTATTTTCTCAATTCATGCCATTCCATGGTAAAGAGTTTGACAAGAAGCTGCCCTGATACCGATAATGTTTCATTCAGAATACCGTTAATTTCATCATTGCATGCCTGTGCCTCATTGGTTAATGACCATCTGGTTTTTCCTGCTTTTCTTGTAGGAAGCGTGAAAAGAGGAACAATGATAATGCCTAACGTTGCCAGAATCCAGTTCTTTCGATACATGGCAATCAAAGCAACCATTAAAGTAATGCTGTTGGAAAGAATGCTGGAAAAGGTATTTGTGATAATCTGTTTGACACCGTCTATATCACTGGTCATGCGGGTGATAATATCTCCCTGGTTATTGGTGGTAAAGAAGCGGACGGACATAGCCTGCAGATGCTCATACATCTGGTTACGCATATCCAATGTGATATGCTGGGCAATCCATGTATTCAGATAGCTTTCCAGAACTCCGATTAAATTCGCACTGAGTGTCACTGCCAGTGATAACACAATAAACAGAATCAGTTTGTTCAGATCTCTGCCGATCAATCCTTCATCGATGATCTTACCGGTCAGTATGGAAGGATAAATGGAAAAGGTTGAAGACAGAATAATTGCGCATAACACAAGTGTCATTTGTTTCCAGTATGGTTTCAAGTAAGAAAAAATACGGAAAAGAAGTTCTTTGGTGACTTTCGGTGCCTGCTTCTTTTCTTCTTCCGTCAGGTATTTTCCACCACGTCCGCCAGGTCCTCTCATTGTCATAAAACTACCCCTCAATCAACACTCATACGTATCATCCAGTCACCTTTCTGAATTCTCCATATTCCCCAGACTGTCTTAATCAGATAATCCAGACGCAAACTGAGATAAATAAAGAAAGGATCCGCATGTAAAACAAGAGCTACAATAAAACCGACAGGAATATTGATCAGCCAGCAGGATAACAGGTCTACTTTTGTAACAGCAGCTGCCTGTCCTCCGCCTCTGAGAATTCCCTTGGTTAATATCAACTGCATCGCTAAGAAGAATACTGCTACAGAAGCTGCATTCTTGAGTTTTCCCGCTATCAGCAATGTTTCTTCACTAACGGAGAAGAAGGATGTGATTACCGGTGCAATAATCTGTGTCAGCACTGCCGCTAACACACCGATCAATATACCGATACGGATAAAGTATTTGGAATAATCTTTTGCCTTTTCCAGCTGGTTTGCACCGATCTCATGTCCGATCATGACAGAAGCACCCATCGCAATGCCAAACAGGAACAAGGAGGAAATAGTCCAGATGTTATGGACAATGGTATTTGCGGCAATATAGTATGGGGATACCCTTCCGGTAATCATTGCTGCTGCGGATACATTCAGGTTGCCTGTCACTTCCGAAATAATGCTCGGTGTGCCGATCCTGATAAAATCACTACGCATATCCCTATCAATCTTCAGGCTGAGATCTTCCAGACCAAACGGAAGTATGTTGTTGGTGAAAAGATATCCTCCGACAACGATGAATTCGGCAATTCTGGCAATCACGGTTGCTACCGCCGCTCCGCTGACGCCCATCTTCGGAAAACCGAGATGACCGAAAATCAAAAGCCAGTTAAACACCATATTCAAAAGACAAGCCATTGTAGAGGTATAAAAACCAAGTCTGTTAACCCCCGCACTTCTTAAAAGTGTCACAATCGTCATGCTGATGGATTGTAATAAAAAGGTAAAGGAAAGAATTCTCAGATACGGTGTTCCCATTTCGATAATCGTTTTCTCATCGGTATAGATGGAAAGAATCTGTGAAGGAAACAGAAATCCAAGAAGGAAGAAAACAATATTCACGACAAAGCATATCTTCAGACAGAATGCCATCATTGTTTTGACTTTGTCAGGCCTGCTGTTTCCCCATGCCTGGGAAGCAATAATCATACCGGCATTACCTACACCCATGATAACCGTCATATACAAATACGGAAACTGGCTGGAAAGATTAACACCTGACAAGGCAAAATCACCTAATGTGCCAACCATGACCGTATCGATCAGATTGACAACCATGTTAATCGCTGACTGCAATCCCATCGGAAGTGCAATCGCTATCAATTTATAAATAAAATCTTTTTCTCCGAATATCCTTTTCATGTGTGCTATTATACACGATATTTATATGAATGTAATTTCGAATGCACAAAAAAGGATTCATTATCATCTGAATCCTTAACGGCCGCCCGGTCCGCCAAACGGAGCACCGGGTCCTCCATGAGGCATATCTCCCTGTCCCTGACCACCGAAATCATCCGGTCTTTCGCCATCTGCAGGCATATCACCAGGCATTTGCCCCTGACCATCCGGTCTTTGTCCCCTGTCGTCCTGAGGCCTCATGCCCCCCTGCATCGCAGAGGTGTTGATATAGGAAGTACGATCGCTGATCGTCACTTCACCAATCTCTGTATCACCTTCGTATACTGCATATGTTTCACCTTCTTTTAATGCATCACTTGCATAAACCAAAGAGCCGAACTTCTTCTTTGAAGTATAAGTTGCAATATCATTTCCGGAAGCATCCTGAATGGAAATAGTTGAACCGCCGTTTGTCACGATGGAAAGAACATAAACCTGATCACTTCCTGCAGGTACCTGAAGCATTCCTGTTGATCCGCCCGCAAGTAATGTGCCGCCGGTAATCGTAAAGCTTCCTGCATAATCCATTGCTCCGTTACCGTTGTTTTCCGGACCATAGACAGTAACTGCTCCCCCTGTCATATACACATCACCGTTGGAATCAAAACCGTCACCATCCGCATCAATGGATAATGAACCTCCGTTGATATTCAAAACAGAACCATCGGACATCATGGATTCCTTGACATCTGGATTAGATGCATTGATACCATCATCCAAAGCAACAATTGATATTTCACCACCGTTAACGGTAACTTCAAGACTCTCCAATCCTTCATAACAGGTTTGAATATCTATATTGCCGTTATTGATCATCAGCTGCTGATCTGCATGAAATGCATCATCACCGGCAGAAATAACCATTGTACCTTCCTCAATGACAATTGTTCCGGCACTGTTAAACGCATCATCTGTTGAATCAATTGTGATGGTTCCCCCATGCACTTCAATGCTTTTATCAGAGGTTATTCCTTTCTGTGATTCAGAGGATTCTTCTTCATTCTGATCATCATTCCTGCCTTGTCCCCATTGGGCAAAGCCACCGAAACCATTGTCTTTATGACCAGCAGTTGCTGCACCTTCTCCTGCAAATATCGTAATATCACCGCCATAGATCAAGGCTGCGGAAACAGACTGGATGCCATCATCTCCTGCATGGATTTCAACAGTACCGCTGTCAATGCTGATCGTGCCTTTATTTTCATCTGTATCATTGGATGCCTTCAAGGCATCCCCTTCACAGCTGATCTTAATATTCGCATTGCTGATATAAAGAGAATCCTTTCCGATGATTCCGTCATCTTTGGCATTGACTTCGATTGTTGTGGTATCGATAATTTTCAGATCATCCTTACAGGTAATACCGTCATTGTAATTCCCGTTGACTATGAGTTTTCCTTTTCCCTGTATAACAAGATCATCTTTACAGAAGATGGCAGCTGTCGGATCTCCATCCTCATTCAAAACATATTCAGTTGCATCTGTGATTACATTTTCACTTCCTTCGGCAATTTCAAGAATCGTATTATCCGCTTCCTGGATGAAGATGCCCGCATTCTGATCTGCCTGAATGCTTAATCCGTTCAAGACAATCACTACATCTCCCTTTTCCGGACTGTTAACTACAATGCTTCCTGTCAGATTTCCTGTAAAAGAATATGTACCCGGTTTGGTGATGGTTATCGTACCGCCTTCTGTTTTTACAGATGCATCATTGGCATTGATATTTGTTCCATCACAAAGAATATCTGCAGAACCGGCAACAGATGCAGAAGAAACAGCTGTTGTTGCCGTTTCTTCTGCATTGGAATCAGTCATTTCTGAAGATATTTCGCTTTTATTACATCCGCTGAATACCATCAATGCTGCAAGCGGAATACAAGAGATGTGTTTTTTCATCAGAGTTCTGCCTCCTGTGTTGGGGTATTGCTGCAAACGATAGCCAGATTTCCGTTTCTGACACGGATTGCATCCAGCATTTCTTTTTCCTTCATAACATCGTTTAATTCCACGTTATAGGTAATCTGATACATAGTGCCAAGATTCATTGTACGTACACTCTGTATTTCCGCTTTCTTTGTATACTTGCGGAAAATATCCTTGAAGACATCCGTATAATCCAGATCTTCCGGAATGATGATGCGAAGATTTCTGTACGATGTATCCGCTGCAAGAATGGAAGTCTTCGCAAACACAAGCAATACCAGACAAAGTATGATGGATAATGCCAGTGCAAATACGACATATCCCATACCTGTACAAAGGCCTACCGCCATGGAAAGGAATATAACAAGAATGTCACTTGCCTTACCGGGCAGAGAACGGAATTTCACCAGGGAAAAACTTCCTGCAACCGCAACACCGACACCGAGATTTCCGTTAACCATCATGATAACCATCTGAACAATTGCCGGCAATAAGGCAAGTGTCATCAGAAAACTCCTGGATGCATGTTCGCAATATTTATATATAAGGCTGATAATCAGTCCGCAGATGATAGATGCTGCAAGACATATCATAACTGACTCAATCGTTAATGTGCTTCCTAATACTGAACTGAACATATTTTAACCTCCTGTTCTGTCATTTGATAACTGTTGTAAGTATTGGCTTTAGGTGACATCGTTTCAAAATTCTCTGTGTAGATCATTCCGTATTTGGATGAGCTTTGTTTATAAAGTTTTTTCTCTGAAAGGATTTTAACCAGCCACATTGGATATCTGTCCATGGCTTTGACTTCCATGATAATTCCCAAAGGAAGTTCTTTTTCGTTTCCGTCCTCTTTCAGGCTTTCAGGGTTCAGCTCATATTTCACGTTAGCGTCAAATGTAATTCTGACATCCGATTCATGAATTGCCGAATAACATTGACGATCATAGGAAATCCTGACAACCGGTTTGAGATTGTAATACTTCATCATATAATCAATCTCATCTGCAGTATTGTTCTTCACATGATGCATAATGCCGTATTCCGCGTAGTCATATGCTTCCTGCTCATCCAGCTGTATTCTTCTTTTGTACACAATGTTTCCGTATTTCTTTTTTGTTTCAAAGAATACCGGAGAATGTCCTGTTGCTTCACCGTAACAGCGCAAACGCAATTTCATTTTATATTCAGGTTTCAACAGGCTTCTGATAACCAGATCACTGTTGATGGAATCATAATAGATGCTGTGTACTCTGTATTTGAAATATGCATCTTCTTTGATGTATCCGCTGCATTCTTCGATGATTTCCTTCATCTGTTCAGCAGTGATAAAATATTTATCTTCCACTCTTTTGAATGTATCAATCACTTGTGTCATGGCTTTTTCCTCCTGTTGACGATGATAATGATATCCAAAGAGTTTGTGGATTATTTGAATGAAATTTGAACTTTATGTGAAGAAACAGTTTCCAATCACCATGCTTTTAGCAATTTCATGCACATTGAATGATTCAAATCGAAGAAAAACAACATATTTTGTTTGATGATATTGCCATTGATAATCCCGCAAAAAAAAGCCGCCTGCCTTCCAATGAAGTACTGACGGCTATTATATGATAATAAAGAAGAATACGATCCGCTATCAGAACAGACTCTTCAATCTGTCAAAGTAGGATACATCCCTTCCTCTTAACATTCTGACCTTTGTATATTTGCTGACATGAATACGAATTTCATTAATATCATGTAACGGATACACATCTGCATCACAGCCAAGAACTGCTCCTTCAAATGAATCCGATTTAAATTCAATCAACGTATCTCTTTTCAGTACAATAGGTGCATTAAGAGATCTTGCCTTGGCATGATGTATGCCTGCAATCTCCGTCATCTCAATAAAATCCAGTCCCTCCTGGATGATTGCACCGCCAAGGGATTTGTTTAATGCGGAAGAACCGAGCTGGGTGCATACGCACAATCCCGATCCTCTGAACGTTTCAAAGAATTCACCATCGAAATACACATCGATCTTCTGTGTTCTCTGCGCATTTTCAATACGCACTTCGTTGATCGCATTGTGCTTCTGATCACCGAACATTGCCTGTAACAAAGGATAAGAGACTTCACGATACTTTTTGTTAAGGAATGTATACATGAATTCCTCATAGTCCGAATCCAGATAATCGGTATAAAAACCAAGTGTTCCGGTATGAATGCCATAGAAACATACCTCTGATAACTGTCTGCCCAGTTTTCGCGTGACATAATGAACTGCATAGATGAAGGTGCCGTCTCCGCCAACCACAAAAACTGTATTCGGATTGTTGTCATCGTAGATGTATCCGTTATCGGTTAATGTTGTGATAATATTTGTTTTGATCTGTGCGGAAATAGCATCCGGCCTTGCAATAACTGTGAATCTAGGCATAATTCCCCCATTGTATTCTTGTGTCATAATACTGTTCTTCAAAACCGATTGCAGAAATGACATCTTCCTTGCGGATGACCATGCCGATTCTGCTGACGACCAATTGCATTGATTGAGAATCTTTTCGGTATATAATCGCACAGACCATTCCCGTAAAACTGTCTACCGGTTCACTCACACCATAGACATAAGCATCAATAATCTCCCCGTCTAGATATACATACCCTTTATTTAAAGGATAACGCAAATCCGGAATATGGGGATGAAAGCTGCCATGAGGATGATCCACTTCAACTGTCACTGTCTGGTTGAGATATCTCTGTCCCAATAAATATTCCATCGGAACAAAAGAGAGTCCTGCAGCTTCCTGTTGTTCACCGGCCTTTTCAAACCCGGCTTTTTCGTAGAATGCAAGAGCAGATGCTTCTGCATTGGCACTGATTCTTGCAAGGTGCTTTTTTTCACATCTTTCAATAAATGCCTGAAGCAGAGAAGAACCATATCCCTGATTTCTTTCTGCAGAAAGAAGAAGGATAATATGTACCTCTTCTTCCTCATAAATCATAATGGATTTCCATTCCCCTTCATAACAGCCAAGATATTGAAAATCAGATATTCTGCTTTTCAAAAACGATAAAACACCGTCAATACCGCTGATATTCAGGGATGGCAGAATCTTTTCCGCAAAAGCCAGTACTTCTTTTGAATCAGGTGTACGGATCTCCATTACAGCTCCAGTACCCTGTCATAGAGTGCTACTGCACCTTTAATGATTTCTTCTTCTGCCTTCTGAGAGTAATAATCCACTTCAACAGGTGTTTCCTTAACAAAACCGTCTGCGACTTCTTTGATACTGTCAAGAACCGCCTGATCCTTTTTGTCCATTTCCACTAAGAAGAGGAAGCAGCTTTCCGGACCGGTTTTCTTTTCTTTTAACCAGACTCTGGAAATATTCTCATTTGTCGTGCAATGATCATAAATGGCATTCACCATTCTTGTCGGATAAACAGCAGGTTCTCCATATGTAGCAGGAACAGGTTTTGTAATCTGAACGGGTTTTGCTTCCTGCCTTGGTGCAGGTTTGATCCTTCCCGACAACAATCCCAGAGACATTTTCGGAATCACAATATTATCCGATCCCGGATTGATGACGATACCGTCTGCACGGTTGTCATCCGCACTGAGCATGCGGTCATAGTCCTTAACGGTTCTGACCACATTCTTAGGTGCTTCTCCGTTCTTTGTTTCAATCCTGAATTTTGTTGATTCATCAAAATCTGTAAATACTGGAAAAAACATCTTCCCGTCATTTGTGTTCAGCATGAAAAAACGAATCTCGCTCGGTTTAACACGCG
>JAFYCG010000196.1 GCA_017539825.1 Solobacterium sp.
CCGTCATAGGTCTTGCTTGCACCTTCTGTGACCACTGTGATCTCAAGCGGATCAACTTTCAGTGTTCCTTTCACTGCTTGAATATTTGTAAACTTCGAAGTCACATCATTGGCTTTAGCATCAAAAATTTTATATGACTTTATTATATTCTTACTTGTACCGACATCTGTTTGACTGCCTGAAACATCCACAGTATACGTAAACCCATTAGGTAATCCTTTGACTTTAACTTCATCACAGCTTAAAGCAGTACCGTCATATATTTTATTATCTGAATTTGCTTTAAATGTGACTTTGTTAGAATAAATTGTCTCCGGTGTCGGTTCAGGGACCGGCTTTGGATCCGATGTTGGAATTGGTGCTGATGTCGGCTTTGGTGTTGGTGTTGGTATCGGTTCCAGTGTTGGTGTTGGATTTGGTTTCGGTGATGGACTTGGTTTTGGGGTTGGTGTCAGATCAGGCGTTGATGTAGGTCCTGGCGATGGTGTCGGTTCCGGAGTAGATGATTCGATTACTGTGAGTGTGCCTAAATCTTCCGATAAAACAAAATTATTTGGATTAGCATTACCCCAATCAATATCATAAGTATTGGTACTTTCGCCCACTTCTGTCTGGCTGCCGGTTGCTGTAACTTTAATTGACGAATCAATACCTACATTTGTATAGCAGACTTCTTGAGAACCGAGTGCTCTGCCGTTATAACTGGTAATTTCTGAATCAACTGTAATACGCACATTTGTGTATTCATTCATCAAATGTCCAGCAATACTTCGTGAGATATGTAAGTCTTTCTCTACTACATAATCATCCTGATCAGAGTCAGCCGTTAATGTACTAATACGTTGTTTAAGTACTTCCTCATCCCATCCTGTATCCTTGCAAGCCTGTTCCAATAGATCAGAATTGTCTGCATACAATCGAAGAATATCATCCGGAATCTCTTCAACCGTAACGTCCTCAATACGGAACCTAATACTGTCTATATCAAGTTCATTCATCAAACAAACTGTCAGCTTCTTACCGGCAGGTAATTCTATCTCCCTTATTTCATCTGTCAAAGGATTTGTACCATGAACAATAGTGGTTCCGCATATGCCATAAAGAATTTCTTCACCCAAGCGATTTGTATATGTGTAAGATGTATTACGCCACAAAGGGTCCCCGAGTATGTGACCGGACTTCTGCATTAATGAGGTTTCCGGACTCGTCAGCGGTGTTCCGTCATATATCTTACTGGCACTGCCTGTCCACACAACAAGCGGTGCAGGATCCACAGTCAATTTCCCTGAGATTGTTTCAATATCTGAAAAATGACTTGTAACATCTTCTCCTGATGCATTATAGATATGATACTGTCCTATAGGATTATCAGCAGAACCTGCATCTGTCAGAGATCCTGTTGCATGTACACTGATCGAAAACTGACTGGGAAGTCCGGATACCAGAATATCACCGGTTCTTATAAGCGGTGCTCCATCATATATTTTGCTGGCACTTTGTGCCACCAGAGTAACTGTTTCAGTCCATTTCCAATCGCCTGAAGCTGAATATATATTTTCTTCAGCAATGTTTTTAAATTCTTCTTCAACACGATTATTAATATTCTGTTCATTATTTATTATATTTATTAAAAATGCATTCGCATCTCCGTCATCCAGTTTCTCAACCGCCGGACTCACATCTGCTAATCCATCATGGTTGATATCTGTTATAGTAAGCTTTCGTCCTGCCGGAACAGACAATTCCTGTCTTTCACCATTTGCATCAAGATAATTGATTACAGCAGTTCCCTCAAGAACACCTAATGTTGTAGATGATGGAGCAGTTTCAGCTTCATTTGTTCTATTAACATGCTGAATATTATCGGGTAGCATGTTACCGTGATCTTCTGTTGTTAGATATACGATTGTTCCGCGTATTCCGACTTCCATTGCCGGTGCGATGATGTTGCATGTCTCATCATCCTTCAGTTTCTCCTGAACATCAAGAAGAAGCCCACCTTTTTTAAGTGTAAGCTTTGTCTCTTTTTCGTTCCTGACGAATTGTACACGGCTGTTTTCATCCATGAAAACCGTCTTACTGTCATCAACGCCGATTGAAGCAGAACTCAACTCTCCTGTATGGATTGTCTCTTCATTGTTAATTCCCATATTCTCTGTGACTGCACGAGATGTTCCCGAAGCATCTTCAATTTCCACAGTTCCGTTGTAATCGAGAATGTGCATTGTTGCAGCTGTACTTTTATCTGTTAAGGCGCATCCTGACAGAAAAAAGAAAAACGTCAGAATAACTGTCGTAACGATACCCTTGATACTGAATACTCTTCTTGCCATAATCATCTTCCCCACATTATATTCTGTTAATCACCCGAAATATAAGATTGAATTTCTTTCCATGAATACAGATCTTCCGCATGCATGTTCTTTTCTAATTCTTGCATATCAGTTTTTCAAAATAAAGAAAAATTGTCTTTTTGGACATACAAATGCATTGCCGGTTTCTGAGAAACCGGCAATGATTTTTAGTTAATTACCTCTGTGATACGTGGCAGAATCTGGCTCTTTCTGGATAATACACCTTTTTGAAAGGAATTGGGAATTCCATCAATGTCCGGGAAAGCATCCGTACATTTGGCTGCCTGTTCGCCGCACGCAAAGAATACTGTTCCATCTTCTATGACACTGGTAAATCCAACCACCAAAAGATCGATTTCCTTTTTGTTTACCAGATTTTCCATATCAGATTTTATCTCTTTGCCACGATTTCTCATTTCTGTTGCATACGGAACAATGACCTGGGAAATCATGACTTTGCATCCGTTGATATCATAATACTTAATATCCTGAACAATCATTTCACGGATTGACTGGTTTGGATTTGCGGAGGTAGAGGAGAACATTTCTTTGCCGAAATCCTCAATATCGAGATCTGCCAGTGCAGCAAGAATATTAGCGACATCTTTGTCTTTCTGTGTTGTCGTCGGAGACTGGAACAGCAGTGTATCGGATAATACTGCCCCAAGAAGCAATCCTGCCAGATTCGCAGGAATCGGAATCTGATTTTCCCTGAACATAGTAGAAACGATTGTTGCGGTAGATCCGACAATTTCATTACGGAAAGAGACCGGCTGGCTTGTCGCAAAATCATTGATACGGTGATGATCTACCACCTCTACAATCTGTGCTTTTTCAACTGCTTTTACGGATTGAGAAAACTCATTGTGATCCACCAGAATAACTTTTTTATTTTTGAGATTAAGAACATGATAACGGGAAATATATCCCTGTAAACAACCGTTTTCATCTAATACAGGATAACTTCTGAACCTTGCCTTCATCATCTTCTGTCCGGCTTCCTCAGCAAGCATCGAACTCTTAAAGGTTACCGGGTTCTTTGTCATGATCAGTTTCACCGGCGGAGCAAGGAACAGATAACGGCTGGTATTCATGGAACCATGACCCGAACGGATAATCTGACAATGCGCTTTCTTTGCATGCTCCAATACAGCAGGATCAATTTCCTTTGTCCATACCACAATCAGCATGCCTGCCCCTTTATCAATTAAACCGATATGTGCCTGAGGATCATCTCCCACAATGACAATACGATCCCTCACTTCATATCTTTCGATATTGGTATTGGTAAGAGCGATAATGGAAACCTTACCATTGATATGTCTCTCTGTATCTTCATAGATGATTTCCCCGTCAATTGCTTTGGCAATATCCTCTACCGGAGTCTGTATGAGCAGTTCAATTTCAGCAGCTGTATCTCCTAAAGCGATATTGGCTAAATCGCTCTTCGAAACATAACCGATCAGCTTCTGTTCTTCATCAACTACCCCAAAAGAATTGCGGTTGTATTCTTCCATCTTCACAATGGTTTCCCTGACAGTCGTTTCCGGAGAAATACTGTATGGTTCATCAATTTCAATATCACTGATCTTTTTTCTGGCATCTTCCAGATACATCGGCTCATCAAAGCCAAAACGATTTAAAAGATACTTTGTTTCCGTATTCAGTTCGCCAAGTCTGCAGGGAATGGCTTTAATGCCATTCGCTCTTTTAAAAAAAGCATATGCAATGGCTGAAGCAACAGAGTCTGTATCAGGATGCTGATGTCCGGTAATATAAACTGGTTCTTTCTGATTCATAAGGATGCATTCCTTTCTCTATTCCATTATAATATTACCATGAATTTACCCGAAAACTATCTTTCTGAGATGAAAGATCTTCTGCAGAATGAATATGATGATTACCTGAAAGCGATGCAGGAACCTCCCCTCAGCAGTCTTCGAATTAACACATCAAAGATTTCCGTTGAGGAATTTTTGAAGATTTCTCCGTTTACACTGTCACCTGTACCATGGTGTTCAAACGGCTTTTATTATGGTGAAAATGAACGGCCCGGAACACATCCCTACTATTATGCAGGACTGTATTATATTCAGGAAGCAAGTGCCATGGCACCTGCAAGTCTTTTACCTGTTGAAAAAGGCGATATCATCCTCGATGCCTGCGCTGCACCCGGTGGTAAGAGTACGGCTATTGCCGCAAAGATGGATGAAACCAATCTTCTCATCAGTAATGACATCAGTTCTTCGAGGCAGAATGCAACACTCAAGAACATGGAACGCTTCGGTGTGACAAATGCCTATATCATCAGTGATGACCTGAAGAAGATGGCAAAGAAATACCGGAATTATTTTGACAGGATTCTGGTAGATGCACCATGTTCCGGAGAAGGCATGTTCCGCAAAGATCCCTCCCTGATTCAAAGCTGGATTGAAAAAGGAAGTGAAGCATACGTTTCTGTACAAAGAGAAATTGCATTATCCTGTTTGTCCATGCTGAAAGAAGGAGGTACGATGGTATATTCCACCTGCACCTTCTCCATAAAAGAAGATGAGGAAATCATACAATACCTTATGGAGAAGGATCCTTCACTGCAATTAACAGATATGCATCAGGAATGGTTTGATCAAGGAAAATTAACAGGCATGGAAAACTGCATGCGCCTGTTTCCGCATAAAATACAGGGAGAAGGACATTTTGTGGCTGTATTGCAGAAAGGATTAAAAAGCAATGCTGATACATCCCCTCCAAGGAACAAATCCTTTCATCATCCGGACTTTGATGCATTTATGCATCATGTCTCAAAGCCGTTGGATCACGGATATTTCAACTGTATACAGGATAAGATCTACTGGCTTCCGGATATCCCTTTTGACGCTTCCAATATCCGTGTATTACGATCCGGATTATGCATGGGTACATTGAAAAAAGATCGCTTTGAACCTTCCCAGCATCTGGCATTCGCCTTAAAAGATACTGAATTTGACAATGTATTGCATCTGGACATAGAAGATATACGAGTCGAAAAATATCTGCGGGGAGAAACGATTTCCTATGAAGGAAATGAAAAAGAGTGGATTCTGGTTTGTATAGACCGTTATCCTCTTGGCTTTGGTAAAATTCAAAATCACACTATTAAAAACAAACTGGAAAAAGGTTTCCGGAAACTGTAAAAGAAAGGAATGGTTATGAGTAAACACATCGAAAAAGCAAAAGAATTAAGAAACAATCCTGGCCTGCATGTCAATTGTGCGCAGACACTGCTTGTGGCATTTGCGGATGATTTGGGAATGAATGAAGAAACAGCCATGAAACTGGGATCCAACTTCGGCGGAGGCATGAAGATGGGCTCTGTATGCGGAACAATTACCAGCGGAGCAATGATCCTCGGCATGTTCGGCATGGATGATGTCAAAACCCTGAATCTATATTACAAAAAGATTAAAGATACCCATGACGGACTCATCTATTGTGCCGACCTTCTGAAAAGGAATGCCGAAAGAGGCGGACAGAAAAAACCGCATTGTGACAGTATGATTTATGAAGCAATCGGATATATTGAGGAGATATTGCAGGAAAAAGGCCTTTTGAAAAATTAACGTGTCATAATACCTGTCAGCTGATATAATTCTGTTAGAAAAACTTTCAAGGAGGAAAATATAATTATGTCTGACAATACAGAAAAAGTATTAAATGCATTATCTGAAAATCCGGGATTACTCGAACAGCTGTTAAACGCAAAAAAAGAAGCTCCGACAAGGGCTTTACCGGGTCAGGATCCGACCTCATTATTTCTGAAGAAGATTCTCGGTGATGACAGTGATGTATCCGCTGCTTCCGAAGCCCTGGAAAACAACGGCTTAATGCAGCTCTATCTTGGCGCAGACGGCGACATTGACGCTAAGGAATTAATGGATTATGTCGGCGGATTCTCAGGCACAAAGGCAAACAATAATCCAAGTGTCAAAGGATTACTGGACGGAAAGCTGGATTTCAAGGAAATCCTGATGCTTCTGGCTTTAATGAAATTGATGAAAGGTGGGAAAAAACCTGCACAGAGTTCAGGTCTCGGTCTTCTCGGTTCCTTGTTAGGCGGAAGCAACCAGCAGTCTCAATCCAATAACAGTGCATTGAATCTGTTCTCCAGTATGTTGAATGCACAGGCAAACCAGCCTGTTCAACAGCCGCAGACCACCAGCCTGTTCGGCAATCTGTTCGGCACACAGGCTCAGCCTCAGGTACAGCAGCCGCAATCCAACAGCCTGCTTGGCAGTCTGCTCGGTACACAGCCTCAGCCTCAGGTGCAGCAGACACAGCAGAATGCAGCACCGGTCTATTCATTGAACGGAAATACCGTTGGCACACAAAGCAATAACGGCATGGATGTATTACAGTCCCTGTTGAACGGAAACACCGGCGTAACACAGAACAATCCTCAGGCACAGCAGCTCTATTCCCTGTTAAACGGCAATTCTGCCAACAGTTTCAACAGCAATGGTTCTGTCAATGTCGGAACACTGTTTAACCTGGCAAACCAGCTGTTAGGCGGAAAATAAAACATGCATAAAAGAAGATCAGTCCGGTCTTCTTTTTTCATGAATGGATTCAACAGGTTTAGAATTCCATAAAAAAGAAGAGGCATGGGAACTATCCCTCCTCTTCTATCTTTCTCTCTGTCCATTCATCTACATATTTTCTCAATGCAATGAAATATTCCGAGAACTTCATGTTCTCCTGTCCGTATGTATACTGCAGATCATATTCTAACGGAAGCCATGTGGAAAGATCCGATTCATTATGTGAGATTAAGGCTTCCAATTTATCCAGTGCTTTATAGGTCTTTGCCTCTTTTGTCTCCAATGCTTCCATTTCCTTCAATAAATTCAGCCAGTATGACTTCTGCGGCTCGGAAAAAGAATTCACCCATTGATGAAACAGATCATCTTCAATTTCTGCATCACCGTTTGTCTTTAGGAAAGTCGGTATATCGCCGGTAAACGCTTCTCCCAGATCATGGATCAGGCACATCTGAATGACTTTGTCTGTATCTGTATCCGCAAAGGATTCTTCCCCTTTTAGCAGCATCGCCATTAATGCAATCCGCCAGCTGTGTTCCGCAACGCTTTCCTGTCTTGTCTCAGAAACCATGCAATGACGCATGGTGCTTTTTAATCTTGCTGCTACAGCTAAAATATCTATATATTCCTTTGGTTCCATATCACTTTCTCTTCTTTTTCATCGCAAAGAATCCTGCCAGAAGGCCTGCGCCAATTGCGCCTCCGATGGCAAGGATACCTCCTCTTCCGGACTGTCCTTTTGTCTCTAGCCAGTTGATGATTGCTTCGCGATTTGATGATGAGTAAACATAGTATTTCTCTTCCATATCACTCATGCCTTCCCATTCCAGTTCCATGGAATTATCGCCGCCGTCAAGAATCTCAATCTCCGGATCCATGATATAATCACGAACCACTTCCCCCTGAGAGAGCAATGCAAGAAATTCCTGCCAGTCCTGTTCTTTCAGTTTTTTCTTCACTTCTGTCTTTTTGGAATCGCGGTAAAACAATCCTTCCAGATAGCAATCATTTCCATCTTTGTGAAAATACAGGTTCTGGTTAGCTTCTACATAGGATCCGGTTGTATGCCATGAAAAAGCAGTGATAGCTTCCAGAGGAATATCTTCTTTCAGTTGCAGAGATTCTCTTTCAGGGAAGAAATCCTTTGGATTGAATTCTTCACTGAACCCTTCGGCAGTCACCTCTTCTTCCCTGGTTGCTGATATGTGAAAACGCATCTTTTCCGGAAAGCCGTTCTCCTGGCAATAATATGCAACCATATCCTCTCCGTAAAAGGCATTGTAATCACTCGGACAAGAAGACAGATCAATATATTCCCCGTTTGTATCGACACCCTGCAAGGTAACTGCATACGTGGCATCATCAACTTCCGTCCATTCCAGATGTAATCTGCCGTAATCTGTATCAAGATAGACTTCCAGTGTTTCATTTGCCTCTGCCTTTACCGGAAGACTGAAGAAAAATAACAGAAATATTAAACCTATCATTTTCATGGTTTTCTCCTTATTTCAAGATTGTAGCGAAAAAATATAATACAATCACAAACGGTGTCAGGATGATCGTATTGCGCATGACTTCTTTCATTCTTGTGACTTCCATAAGTGCAATAGAATGATGCGGATTGCCTTCTTCGTACATGATTTCAATCATCTCAGGAATTTTTCCTTTATTGTCATGGGTCGTCTTTCTGACAATTGCAGAACTATTCTCTGCAGAAAAAACATATTCAAAGTTACGATACCCGCTGTTGCGAGAAACCGTCTGATAATCCCTGACTCTTGCAGTTGTGCGAACAACTTTCACACTTTCCCAAAGGGCAAGCTCTTTTTTAATCCTGAAGTAGTTGATATACATGATCACAAGACAGATGACACAAACAATAATTCCGTATATTCCCATAATCAATTTCCTCTATAAATCCAATGTATATCCGAAATGTGACTGATGCATCCCTTCTCTTTCATAGAAGCGATGGGCATCTTTTCTTCTCTGGTTTGTGACAAGTTCAATACGGACACAATCCTTTTCTTTGGCATAGATACATGCGTATTGAAGCAGTTCTGCGCCGATTCCTTTACTTCTGTATTCGGGTAATACAACCAGTTCCGTTATTTCCGCAATACGGGCACAATGATGCAACTGATATTCCATACGCATATGCAATAGCGCAACAACTTCATCTTCCTGCTCATACACAAAACAGACATGGTTTTCATTTTTCAATGTTTCCTCATATATTTTCTGAAATTCATCTTTGTCAAATGCCGTTTCTTCCAGAATGCATATCAGCTTATAAGCCGATTGTCCATCTTTTTCTTCACTTCTTCTGATCATGAATCAAGTATATCATATTTCAAGGTATACATGTGGAGACCGCTTTCTAAAACCTTTTTGGTGACAACCTCCATACCCACATGCATATATTTTTGTGCTTTCAGCTCGGAATCCGTATCCAGGATCATGATGACATGATCTTTTCTTGCGATATCCATCAGTTCTTCCATCATCTTACGAAAAAATCCCTGTCCCTGATATTCTTTTCTGACGACTACCAGATAGACATCTAAATAATCCTTTTCATTTTGAAATTGCATTTCATAATCCGTCCAGTCATGATGGGATACAACGAGATTGGATAGCTTATACATCGGAATGCGTTTCATATAGGTAAAAAATGCCAGTATTTCCCTCCATGTGGAAGGTCCCTTTCCTTTATGCCAGTATATACAATATCCTTCCTGTTTTTCCGATGTTGCATACAGGCCGTTCACTCTGTATGCCTCACTGATCATAATATCAAAATAAGCGGAAGCTTCCTGCAGATTCAGGCTTCTTGTGATCATGCCATCCTCGCACAGAAAAGATTCCGCTATTGTATTCGCTATGTTCTGAAGATCTGTTTTGGATAAGTTTTCAAGACGGATCATATTTACTCCAATGGTTTCTGATAATAGTTGCCGATAATCCTTTCGACATGATTTACCGAAATAAATGCCTTCGGATCAATGCGAAGAATGCAGTTCTCCACATCTTTTAGCTGATAGGTATTTATGGACATCATGAGTAATGTATGCGGTTTATGACTGTATGCACCTTCACAGGCAACCTTGGTAATGCCATGACGGCAGATACTGAACACGGCAGAACAGATCTCTTCGGGATGATCCGTAACAACCTGTAAACGAGATACCTTATATCTTTCATGCATCATATCGACAATTTCCTTGGATACATACTGAAAGATAATCGAATACAGTGCCTGATTCCATCCGTAGATAAAACCTGCACAACATAATACAAAGGCATTAAACGCAAACATGTAATTCCATGTCGGCCTGTTTAAGCGAATCGATAAATCAATTGCGATAAAATCCGTACCGCCGCTGCTGGCATTGTTCTTCAAAGCCAGTCCTACCGCAAATCCGTTCACCAGTCCGCCGAATACCGCAATCAATAAGAGATCCTGGGTAATGACAGGCAGTTTCAGAATGCCTGTAAAGAAAGAGGACAGGGAATACCAGAGTATGGAATACAGAAGGAATTTATGTCCTACCTTTTTGAAAACAAGTATCGTTGTCAACAGATTCAATATGAAATAAATGACGCTGAATGATACCGCTATATGCAGATAATCATTCATCAGCAATGCCAGCAATCTGGAAAATCCCGCAAAACCACCCGGAAACAGGTTTCCGGATTTGACGAATATATTCAATCCGCAGGAATAAATGAAACTCGATAAAACAATTGCAATGATGCTTACAATATCCTTTTTCTCAAAATGTACAAAGTCTTTCATGGTGTCCCCCAACCAGCCATGTATCAGTCTACTTCTTTTTTTATGGATTTCAAGCCTCTATCGTTCAAACAGCTTTAACAGTTTATATTTATATGCACTTCTTTTTCCGGTATACGGATGTTCTCTTAAAGGAAGATTGAAGCGATTTGATCCGAACAATACCGTAGAAGGGTGGGTAAATTCCCTAAATCCCCATTCCCCATGGTATGCACCCATGCCGGAATGTCCTGTCCCGTTAAAAGGAACCCCTTTGACCATCAGATGAAGACATACTTCATTGACACAGCCTCCGCCATACTGTTGGGAAGACATGACCTGTTCAGCCCATTTTCTGTCTTTTGTGAAAAGATAAAAGGCAAGTCCGTGTTCCCTTTTTGCGATCTTTTCCAATAATTGATCGACTTCATCATCTTTAAAAGGGACAACCGGCAACAGCGGATTAAAGAGTTCATGATTGACAATATGCTCATCATCGTTAACAGGATAGATTATGGTCGGTTCAAAACGAAGTTTTTCTTCCTTTCCGTGTCCGCCGTAAATAATGCGTTCTTGATATTCCATTGCCTCCTGTTCGCATTTTTGATATGCCGATAAGGAGATCAGATGCGGATATTCCCTGTTCTCTAATGCATTCGGCATCTGTTTATCAAAAGCTTTCTTTAATTCTGTCAGAAACTGCTCTGCAACTTCTTCGGCTACCGCAACCTGGTTGATGTTGATGCAGATCTGTCCGGCATTGCACAGTTTAAAGAAGGCGATTTTTCTTGCGGCATCTTTGAGATCCGCATCTTTTCTGACGATACACCAGTTGCCTGTTTCACCACCCAGTTCCAATGTGACCGGTGTCAGATTTTCTGCTGCACAAGCCATAACATGTTTGCCGACTTTCGGCGAGCCTGTATAGAAGATCTTGTCAAACCTTTCCTTCAGACAAAGATCTGCAATATCATGCCCGCCATCCACAACCGCAATATAGTTTTCCGGAAAGGAAGTGCTGATAATTTTCTGAATGACTTTTGTACAGTTGACGGATTTGGAACTGACCTTCAATACTGCGGTATTGCCTGCAGAGATGCTTGCGGCAAGAACACCGAACGTCAGCAGAATCGGAAAGTTGAAAGGACTGATGATCAGGGAAACACCATAAGGCATCTTGTAGACCTTTGTCAAAACACTCGGAAAACACGTCATTCCACTGAAATGCGTTTCCGGTTTTGCCCATTTTTTAATTCCCGCAATCATCTCGCTGATCGCCATGAGTGAAGGTCCGATATCGATCAGATACGCTTCTTCCTTTGTTCTTCCGAGATCTTTGCCCATTGCCTCTTCCAATTCTTTTTCATTGGCAAGGATTGCTAGTTTTAATCTTGCCAGCTGGTCTATGCGCCAATTGACATCCAGTGTCTGATTGCTCAGGAAGAAATCCCTTTGCGATTCTACAAGATCATGTATTTTTTCCTTTGTCCAGGTCATATCTTCTTACCTTAATGTGCAATATGCATCATTCAGCTGCTCCTGACAGCTGTCGTAATATATATTATATGTCGGAACCCATTCATTCTGTCCGGTGGCCAGCTCGTTCAGATACACCGTCAGGTTATTATACGTAATATGAAATCCTATGCCGCCTTCTGAAGGTTTTGTTGTAATTGCCTTCATCATGTTTTCACGGAAGATATCCTTATCCATTTTGTCGTACCATGAACCTATACCGGCTTCCTCTTGTACTTTGCTCTCCATGACCTCATATGCATCTTCAGGACTGTTGAACAGGTCGGCAAAACAGATTTCTTTCCCGGAGCGTATGTCAATCATGCACCATGTATTAATGTTGACTCTTGTACCCAATGAATCATCGCAATAGGCATGGAATTCATTCACGAAGAAACCGAAGAAATACGAATCGGAATACCTCTTTTCCAGATAATGCCCATGCATCATCCAGGATTCATCCCTGCTGTACTTTTTTGTCCTTTTGATATATGCCTCAAAATCTGCCAAAGACTTCTCAAAGGTCTCTTTTGCCTGCTGCAGAATTCTTTCATTAAAGCCTTCCAGTGTTTCAGCAAGCTGTTGATTCTCAATATTCTTTGTATCAAACTGGCTATAGGATACATATGGCTTGAATTCTGCCTTATCAATTTGTTTTTCAAATCTGTCGGTCAGAACTTCAATATTCAGATCGGATGGCTCACCGGATCCCGGTCTTTTTAATGCAGAAGATGTATGAAATTCATGTATGGAAGGATTATATCCGGCATCCACAAAAGCATCAAACAGAATCC
>JAFYCG010000197.1 GCA_017539825.1 Solobacterium sp.
AGGATTTGCATAAGATCCATCAGCCTTGAAAGCGAATGGTGTTTCAATTCCATGATGATATAAAACCGCAGCGAAACGGCTTTGTGCTTCAATGATTTCCAAAGGTGCATCTAATTCATTTTTAAAGCGTATAACAAATGATTCTCCATCAGCAATATCAACTCTGATAATCACTCTTACCTGCTTTGATTCAGGATCAGTTTCTTCATAGTGATAGCGTTGTAACTCACTATATTTGAAATCCTTATTGTATCAGCGGTTATGAGGTGATTGTTACAGTTGAAACATTTGCGGAAGGTGAAATAAAAACAGTGGATGCTGAAACGGCAGAGAAGACATGGCAACTGCTTGGTAAAATGCACAACACAGCCGAACAGAATGATTGTCATGTGAAAAGCAGTGTACTCATTGATCCGTTAGATATAAATGATCTTTTCAGTTTTACGGATTTCAACAAACATAAGGAGAAACTCATTTCAATCGATCAAGATCTATTCAATACGATTGTTAAAGAGTATGAACACTTATTGAAACAATTGGAACCTTTCGGAAATGAACCCAGGTACGCTGTACAGGGAGATATCAGTGATTGTAATTTGTACAGGACAAAAGATGACAGGATCGGTATTTTTGATTTTAATCGCTGCGGTGATAATTCTTTGTATTTTGATGCATTGATGCAGGCAATCTTTGAAGCAAGACTGATGGATTATCCGCATGAATTATCCAGTCATCAGGAACATATCATCCTATCTGCTTTCCTGAAAGGCTATCAAAAGGAACGTCCTTTTACAAACAAACAGAAAGAAGCTTTTTCATCTCTGTATGCTCTTGTTTCTGCATTCTGGCTTGCAGATATCAGATGGAATGAAAACAGCCTGGAAAACTGTATTGCGTCGAATGATTCGGAAGGAATCCATCAATGGATGAAAGAAATATATAAGCGTGAATTATTTGTTCTTCCATTTCAGGAATAACCAAAAGAAACCTTGGAGGATTTATGAAAAGAATAAATTACATAGTGAGTCTTCTGGTATTTCTTACAGGCTGCCAGAATGCCGGAAAACCTCTTTCTGAATACATTCTGAAAGAAGTGCATGAGGTAAACGGCAGACAGGGAATATGTGTTGAAGGAGACAATTATTGGGTAAGCGGTTCCGGAACATTAACTAAATATGACAGTGACTGGAATGTTGTAGCAGAGAATACAGATCCATTTAAAGGATATACACTGGAAGTCAATCACATCGGTGATATTGCCGTATGGAATAACGAGCTTTATCTTGGTGTGGAATATTTTATGGATGGTGAAGGCAGGAACATACAGGTGGCTGTATATGATGGAGACACACTTGAACTGAAAAGAGTATTCCCGTTTCGTTCAGACACAGGACAGCTGGAGTGCAGCGGAATAGCAACAGATCCCGATTCAAATACCGTTTATATGACATCATGGATTGATGATCCATCCAGTGAATATCTCTATATGTATGATCTTGATACAGGGGATTACAAGGGAAAGATTCATATGGAACCAGCAGTAAAATGGCTACAAGGTGTTGCTTACTATGAGGGACATCTTTATGTTACATGTGATGACGGTGATGCGGATGAGAATGAAGCGGATCATATGTACCGAATCGATATTGATGAAAGCGGAAAAACAGGAAAGGCTGTTGTAGAAAAGACATTTGATGATGTAACACGCCAGGGGGAAATTGAAGGACTTGCCTTTGACAGAAATCGAAAACAATTTCTTCTGCTTTATAATCGCGGTGCAATCATCAAAGCCGGTATGCCATCAGGATTTTATGAAGGATATGATCATGAAATACACGAAGTATTCGTATATGGGATTACAGATCAATAAATTCTGAAAAGATTACAGTTTATATGACGAACTGTAATCTTTTTATCTACTTTGCGTAGGTAGTGTATTCAGGAATATCGACATATAATCAGTGTATGGAGGAAATATGTATGAATCGTTATGTCATGGGATCGGTAATCAAAGAATTACGGGAAAAGAAAAAAATGACACAATTTCAGCTTGCGGACAGACTCGTCGTCAGTGATAAAGCGATTTCCAAATGGGAGACAGGAAGAGGGTATCCGGATATTACGTTGTTAGAACCTCTGGCAGAGATTTTCGGCATATCGGTAACAGAACTGATTTCCGGTACACCGATTAAAAATGCCAATGTATCCGCAAATGTGATGCGATCGAAATTCTATGTATGTCCGGTTTGCGGCAATGTCATCCACAGTATGGGAGAATCAGTCATCCATTGTCACGGAATATTGCTGACACCTCTGGAAGCGGAATTGACCGATGAAAATCATATGATTTTCATAGAACGTGTCGAAGATGAATACTATATCAGAATTGATCACTGTATGACAAAAACGCACTATATTTCCTTTATTTCCGCTTTGTCTATGGATGAAATGCAGATGGTCAAACTCTATCCGGAAGGAAATGCAGAGGCAAGATTTAAAATCCGGGGAGTCAAAAGAATATATTTCTATTGCAACCGTGACGGCTTGTACTACATTGATGTAATTAAAGGCATAGATGACAAAGATGCAAGTTATGATGATACAAAAGAGCGCATGGAACTCGAACATGCTGCTGAGGTTCTGTTTGGATAAGGAGGCTTATGGAAAATCTGACTGCGAAGGTGAGCTGTTTTGCTCGGGCATATCACTACAAAAACAATACGACACATATATTTGCGGATGATCTGGCAGAAACAATACTGAAAGAGGAATATGATCAGATTGCAGAAAATATGAAACATGGTATTCCTTTTTTTCTCAAAGATTTCCAGGGAACAAAAGAAGAAGGATTGCGAAAGATTGTCAATCAGCAATTGTCTCCATCGGTTCTTGGAAGAAGTGCTTTTTGTGAGAGGATGCTGCAGAAGGAGCTAGAACGAGGATGCAGCCAGTATCTGATTTTTGCATCCGGATATGATACATATGCATTGCGTAACAGGAACAGAAGTATACAGGTATATGAATTGGACCTCGAAACTGTCCTGACAGACAAAATAAACAGGATCAACAATGCAGGATTGTTTTCAAATGCCATCTATGTACCATGTGATTTAACAAATGAAGACTGGAAGGAGAAACTGCAGAAAAAAGGATTCAAGCCGGATAAGCATTCATATGCTTCTCTTTCAGGCATCAGCTATTATCTGCAAAAAACGGAATGGAAGAAACTGATACAAGCTTTGGCATTCATGATGTCCGAAGGATCTGCCATATGTTTTGATTATCCCTCAGTTGATGAAAGTCATGAAACAAAGGTAAATCAAAAACTGGCAGATGCTGCAGGAGAGAAGATGAAAGCACTGTATGCATGTGAAGAAATGGAAGAACTCTTATCAGAATGCGGTTTTATGACAGAATACCATCTTGATGCCAAGGGCATGACGGATCAGTATTTTTCTGCATACAACAGAAATCGTCCGGAAGATCCGATACTTGCACCTGAAGGGGTTTGTTATATATTGGCAAGAAAACGACCACAGTAAAACATGCAAAAATGATATATTTGCAGTTGTAACAGAAAGATAGCGTATGTATGACGCTATCTTTTTCTTTCCAAGCAGTGCAACGCAAAAAAACATGACATAATTCATTCTGAAATGTTAATTCCGGTTGGTGGACGAACCCTCTCTTTGGAAGTAAAGTTATGTTAAGAATAGTTGCAAAAGTGAGGTGTTTATGAGAAAACATTACTTGGATAATATCCGTTGGATCACTGTGGTGATTGTTGTGGTATATCATGTACTGTATATGTACAATGGAGAAGGCATTCTCGGAGGACTTGGTAAAATTACCGTTCTTCCCATTCAGCATTATGATGTTTTGATGTATTTTGTATATCCCTGGTTTATGCCTGTATTGTTTCTTGTTTCCGGTATCAGTTCTAAACTGTATCTGGAACATCATACGGAAAAAGAATTCATCCATAGCAGGACGAACAAGCTTCTTGTTCCTTCAACAATCGGATTGTTTGTCTTCTATTTTGTACAGGGATATGTTTCGATGTCATTGGGGAATGGATTTGTTGAACTTGCCGCCGCAAATGTTCCCAAACCTGTCATCTTTCTGATCATGGTGGCATCGGGAAGCGGTGTACTATGGTTTGTCCATCTGTTATGGATTTACAGTATGCTTCTTGTATTATTCAGAAAGATTGAAAAGGGGAACCTGTTTAAATACACTTCTGAAATATCAATGTGGATGATCCCGCTGTTCTTCTTTCCAGTCTGGGGTGCTGCACAGATACTGAATACACCGATTGTTTCCGTATACAGATTCGGATTGTATTTTGTCTTTTATTTCCTTGGCTACTATGTTTTTTCCCAGGATAAAGTTATGGAACAATTGAAAAAGTATTCTCTGTTGCTGATCTGCGGAGGAGTTGCATTATGTGTTATCTTTTCGGTATTATATTTTTACATCTATAAAGGGATGAACTATGCCGATCAGCCCGCAAACCGGAGTGCGCTTTATGCAGCATGTGCTTATTTTGGCTCGTTGGCGATGCTTTCCGGCATGGCAAAATATGGTGATTGTTGCAATGCATTTACACGATGGATGAGCAAAAAGAGTTTCGGCTTATATGTATTTCATTATCTGGGTATTTCAAGCGTAGCTCTTTTTATCGCAAAACCAGCTCTTTTACCGGCATGGGCAAATTACTGTATCAGTCTTATAGCGGGATTTGTTTTCGGCTATGGCTTGTATGAAATCATTTCAAGAATTCCTTTTTTCAGATGGGCAGTTCTGGGAATACAGAAGGAGAAAAAACATGTTTAAAGATAATCTGATTCAATTGCGCAAGATGAAACAAATGACGCAGGAGGATATAGCGGATAAACTGGATGTGACAAGACAGACTGTCGCAAAATGGGAATCGGGAGATACAATACCGGATCTGGATAAGTGCAGAATTCTTGCAGATCTTTTCGGTGTCACTCTTGATGATCTTGCCAACTATGAATCAGAAAACAATTACGGACTGGGATTGCCGCCGAAAGGAAAACATCTGTTTGGCCTGGTGACAGTAGGAGATAAAGGTCAGATTGTCATTCCTGCCAAAGCACGAAAACTTTTTGATATTTCTGCCGGTGATCAGCTGGTTGTTCTGGGAGATGAATCTCAGGGACTGGCAATTATAAAAGCCAGTCATTTTCTGACACTTGCGGATATTGTCATGAATCTGAAGAATCATACAGAATGAAAATTACGGAAAGGAGAAGGTGATCCATATGGATAAAGCAGTTTTGGCTGATATTGATCTTCTGGTACAGTTGCGGCTGGACTATCTGAAGGAAGATTATCAGGAATATGATGTAGAAGAAATGGCTGAAATTGAAAGACAGCTTCCGGATTATTTTCACCGTCATCTGGGAAAGGATCTGTTCTGCTATGTTGCAAGAGAAGGTGAAGATATTGTTTCGTGTGCCTTATTGCTTGTCGTGGAAAAACCGATGAATCCTTCCTTTATAAACGGAAAAACAGGAACCGTATTTAATGTTTATACAAAACCTTCTTTTCGCAGAAAAGGGTATGCAAAAAAGATCATGAGTGATCTTATCAAGGATGCAGAAGAGATGAAGCTTTCTGTTGTCGATCTGAAATCTACAGAAATGGGATATCCATTATATGCATCTATTGGCTTCAAGGATGTACAGTCGCATTATCATGAGATGAAATGGACAAATAAACATTTGAAAAGGGATACCTTGATTTTGGTGTTGGAAAAATCTGCAAACACGATAATATCGGAGAAAGACAGTATCTGATAAAAATAGACAAATACATTTGAAAAGTGTATACTTCTTTCAGGGAATGATGTTCTCCCTTGGGAAACCTAAACCGCTTGGATCAAGCTGATGACGTCTGCATTGTTTTTATGCAGGGCATCAGCTTTTTGATTCTCCTGCATAACAGGAGGATTTTTTATGTTAATGAGTATTGCTTTGATTTTACTTGCCGGTATGATTGCAGGATGGGCTTGTGGAAAAGTTAAATTACCGCCGTTATTGGGAATGCTGATGGTCGGGATTCTTCTTGGACCGTCCTGTCTGAACAGAATTGATGCATCCGTTCTCAGTATCTCTGCACAATTAAGAAGAATTGCGTTGATCATTATTCTGATCCGTGCAGGGTTGAATCTGAAAACAGAGGATCTGAAGAAAGTCGGCAGACCTGCTGTATTGATGTGTTTCGTGCCTGCAACATTGGAAATACTGGCAATGGCAGTATTTGCGCCTGTATTCTTTGATTTGTCTTTGATTGATGCATTTTTACTGGGAACGGTTATTGCAGCAGTATCTCCGGCAGTCATTGTGCCGCATATGCTGAAAGTGATGGAATCCGGCTATGGTACGAAGAAGGCAATCCCGCAGATGATTCTTGCCGGAGCTTCAGCGGATGATGTTTTTGTTATTGTATTATTTACTGTCTTCTCTAAAATAGCAGCAGGAGGTCATTTTCATTCAGCCATGTTATGGCGTATACCCACATCCATTCTGTCCGGTATATTGATTGGTATTGTTGCAGGATATGCATTATCTTTATTTACCAGCAGATTTCGTATTAGTCATGTCAAAACAATCGTCATACTTCTGTGTGTTTCCTTTCTCTTTGTCACGGCAGAAGATGCATTGACAGGTGCATTTGGTTTTTCGGGATTGATTGCGGTCATGGCTATGGGAATGACATATGCTTCACAAACAGGGGAAACTGCCAAAAGAATATCTGCCGGTTTTTCAAATCTGTGGACGGTTGCTGAGATTATGCTTTTTGCACTTGTCGGGGCAGCTGTCAACATACAGTATGCATTTCATGCCGGAGGGAAAACCATTCTTCTTCTGGCACTGGTGTTATGTTTCCGCATGGCAGGTGTTGCAATCTGTATGACAGGAACAAAACTGAATAAAAAGGAACGTTTGTTCTGCATGCTGGCATATACACCGAAAGCAACTGTGCAGGCTGCAATAGGCGCTATTCCTCTGTCTATGGGTATTGCCTCCGGAGAAATCATTCTGACTATAGCGGTTGTTTCCATTCTGGTTACCGCACCTTTTGGTGCCTTTCTGATCGATCAGACATATCAGAGATTCCTTGAGAAATAAACAGATTAATGAATGCTGTAATTGAAAACGTATCGTATCCATTTAATGAAACATACGTTTTCTTTTTTTGAGAATAACAGGACTTGCGATGATTCAAAATCTAAATTTTAGATTGAGGATGCAGACCCTGTATGTTATTCTAAAATAGATGAAATTTGTATAAAAAATAATATGGAGGAAGCAGCATGACGGACGTTAGCTACGAGAAGCTCTGGCGAAAGCTGGATGAAAGAGGTCTTTTGAAAACGGAACTGATCAGAGAAGCAAAGATTACATCCAATTCCATGGCACGTCTTGGTAAAGATGAAGATGTCAGGTTAAATGTACTTGTCAAGCTATGCAGATATTTTAATTGCAAACTGGATGATCTGGTTGATATTCTTCCTGAGGGAGGAAAGAAATAAGATGATAGGTCGGATTTTTCGCGTCATAACTCCACTCGGTGTGCAGATGCAAGTCGAAATTAGCCATATCGTCCTGTCCTATATGTAT
>JAFYCG010000198.1 GCA_017539825.1 Solobacterium sp.
TCAGCTTCCGGATCAGATTCCGACACATTTCGGTCCCTCTGGTGAACCGGACAGTTATTCTCCGAAATCTTTTGCGGTATACGGAATGCCATGTATCATGCTGGCGGGACATTTGTTCGGTGCCTGCGTTACCGCATTGGATCCGCGCAGAAAATCTATCAGTGATGGCATTTACCATCTGATTTTATGGATGATTCCCTGTCTATCCTTATTCATCTGTTATATGACATTGGGGACAGCGCTGAATCTGAAGATCGATATCACAAAGTCAACAATGATCCTAACAGGGTTTATCTTTCTGATCATAGGGAATATTCTTCCCAAATGCCGTCAGAATTACACCGTAGGTATTAAACTGCCCTGGACGCTGGATGATGTGGAAAACTGGAATAAAACGCATCGCCTTGCCGGATACCTGTATATGATCTGTGGTCTTCTGATTATCGTTAACAGTATTATCGGAGGGAGTTTCTGGCTGAATTTCGGTTTTATGATGGTCGCTGTCATCTTACCTTGTATTTATTCGTTTCTGTACTATATAAGGACAAAAGGATGAGTTTTGAGAACTCATTCTTTTTATTATAAAACATTTTACTTTACAAGAAGCGAGTTTCTCTGTAAATTAATGTGGTTAAAGAGTGGAGGAATTTTTATGAGTGGATTTTTCGCTGTTGCTTCCAAAAAGGACTGTGTATTCGACCTTTTTTTCGGAACGGACTATCATTCTCATCTTGGCACAAGAAGAGCCGGAATGGCTGTTTTCAGTAAAGAGGAAGGCATTAATCGCGCTATCCATAATATCGAGAATTCGCCGTTCCGTACGAAGTTTGAAAATGATCTTCCGGACATGAAAGGCACTTATGGCATCGGGTGTATCTCGGATTATGAACCTCAGCCTTTGATTGTTCGTTCGCATCACGGAACATATTCCCTGGCAACTGTCGGGAAAATCAACAATATGAAGGAACTGACAGAAGAAATTATCAATAACGGCACGCATTTCCTCGAAATGAGCGGCGGATCCATCAATGCGACAGAGCTGGTTGCGGCTTTGATCAACCAGAAGGACAACTTCATTGAAGGCATCCGTTTTGCCCAGGATAAGATCAACGGTTCCATGTCCATGCTGATTCTGACACCTGTAGGCATCTATTGTGCCAGAGACAAATTCGGAAGAACACCGATTGTCATCGGAAAAAAGGAAGACGGCTATTGTGCTTCCTTTGAAGAATTTGCCTTCCTGAATCTCGGTTATGAAGATGAAAAGGAACTTGGTCCAGGTGAAATTGTCATCATGACAAGCGATGGAATAAAGACACTTGCAGCACCTGGCAAAAAGATGCGCATATGCACATTCCTCTGGGTTTACTACGGATATCCGTCTTCCAAATATGAAGGGATCAGTGTCGAACAGATGCGTTATAACTGCGGCAGGCTGATGGCAAAAAGAGATTCTGACACAGAAGACGTGGATATCGTTGCCGGTGTACCGGATTCCGGCACGGCGGATGCGATCGGTTATTCCAATGCCTCAGGTATTCCTTTCACCAGACCGTTTATCAAATACACGCCGACATGGCCGAGATCTTTTATGCCAACCATGCAGGAAAGAAGGGATTTGATCGCAAAGATGAAGCTGATTCCCGCAAAAGAGCTGATCGAAGGAAAGAAAATTCTTTTGATTGACGATTCCATTGTCAGAGGAACACAGCTGCGTGAAACAACGGAATTTCTGTTCAAGAGCGGTGCAAAGGAAGTGCATGCCCGTCCGGCATGTCCGCCGATTCTCTTTGGCTGTAAGTTTGTCAACTTCTCGAGATCAACTTCTGAAATGGAACTCATTGCCAGAAGAATGATCGCTAAAGAAGAAGGACAGGATGTCAGCAGGGATATTCTGGAAGATTATGCCAATCCGGATTCCGAAAGATACAGCCGCATGTTAGAGCTGATCAA
>JAFYCG010000199.1 GCA_017539825.1 Solobacterium sp.
ATCGCTTCCTTGATACAGTGATCGAGATGTTCCTCCAGAATTTTCTTACTGATGGAATTCAATTCTCCTTTTACTGCTGCAAGCTGGATTAATACATCCGAACAGTCTTCTCCTCTTTCTACCATGCTTTTGACGGAATTGAGATGACCGATCGAACGGGATATCCGGTTTACGATATTCTGTATATGTTTGGGATCATGTGTATGGCTGTGATTGTGACCATGCGTATGATCGTGGGTGTGATGCACATGTTCCTCTTGTTTTTTATTGATTTCTGACATGGGTAGATTGTATCATTTTTAAAAGTATTAGAAAAGGATTTTGAATCTATGAACAATAAAGCGGTTATTTTTGATCTGGATGGAACACTTTGGGACAGTACGAAACAGGTATGTGAAATCTGGAATACAGTTTTTAAAGAAGAGAATATTCCTTTGATTACGGTAGATACGGTAAAGGGGTGCATGGGAAAAACAAATGAGGAGATCAGCAGGATTTTATTTGAGGGGCTTGAAGAAAAAGAGCAGAACAGGATTATGGACCGCTGTGCTGAAGAAGAGGTGAAATACTTTTATCAGCATGGTGCGGTATTGTATGAAGGGGTTGATCAAATTCTGCATAAATTAAAAGAATCCTATGATCTGTATATTGTCAGCAATTGCCAGGACGGATATGTGCAGGCATTCCTGCATTCCCATGGATTTGAAGATTGTTTTACAGATATTGAAATGTCGGGAAGAACAGGCAAATCCAAAGCGGAGAATATCCGTCTGATCATAGAAAGGAACAGGATCCATGAAGCGGTGTATGTCGGAGATACAGCCAGTGATCAGAATGCTGCTGTAAAGGCAGGTATTCCGTTTATTTATGCTTCTTATGGATTCGGTGAGGTAAGTGATGTATCAAATGTTATTCAGTCCTTTCAGGAATTGCCTGCATGTTTACGGGAAATCTTTTGTGAATGATTATATGAATGTTTTATAATATTAGGAAAAGGAGAGAATTATGCATAATGTAATTTATATCAAATGCGGAAAATTGTATGACGGTTTACAGGACTGTCTGCAGGAGAATAAACAGATCATTGTTAAGAGAAACAGAATCGATGATATCGGAGATAATCTTCCTATACCGGAAGGAGCACAGGTTATCGATCTTTCTGATGCGACGGTTACACCGGGCATGATTGATGCCCATATGCATATGGATTATTTTGACTGGCACGATATCCGTGCAGAAGTCTATATGTATTCAGAGGAGATGAAGACACTTGCTACTGCAAGGTGTGCAGAAAAGGCATTGCGCAGAGGCTTCACCAGTGTAAGACACATGGGGGCAATTGCCAGCAGCGGGTACGGTGTATTAGCTGTCAGAAATACAATTAATGCCGGATTATTGAAAGGGGCAAGAATCAAAGCTGCGGCTCAGTCTCTGTGCTCGCCGGGAAGCCATGGTGATTTTTCGCAGGGCATGTTTAAGAATCCGCACTTTGCCCATTTCATGGAAAGAAACAAGCCGACATGCGGTACCGGAAAAGATTTCTTTATCAATGCGACAAGAGAAGAGATCAAATACGGTAGTGATTTCATTAAGATCATGGCAACAGGCGGATTTTTTACCCCGAATGATACGCCTTTACAAAAACAGCTCAATGATGAAGAGCTTGAAGCCATTATCCGTACAGCACATGAAATGGGTACAACCGTAACTGCACATGTCTATGCACCGGAAATGATGCAGACATTATTGAAGCTGGGAATTGACGGCATGGAACATGGATCATTGATGAATGCGGAAACGGCAAAGATGTATGAAGACAGCGGTGCGTATCTTGTTCCGACGTTCTGTCCGTATGATGAAGCAGTCCATTACGATGCAGAGAAGATTGCAAAGAAACAGCCGGAATTTCGGGCAAAGCTGGAATTGTATCGGGAAAGGCTTGTGAAAGGCAGGGAAGCAATCCGTAACAGCAATATCAAACTCGGCTACGGAACAGACTTTGTGGCGAATCATCAGAACTATGACAGCGGCTGGGAATATGAAGCCTGGATGAAGAGCGGCATGGGTGCATTCCGCACATTAAAGGCAGCTACCAAAACCAATGCAGAGATCTTAGGCATAGACAAAGAAACAGGAACAATTGAAAAGGGAAAGCTGGCCGATATATCCGCATGGAAAAGAGATCTGCTCACTGATCCCAAAGCCTTGCTGGATTGTGCCTTTGTCATGAAAGAAGGCGTCATTTACGAAACGGAAATCAGTGAAGATATCGAAGAATAAGGTGAAAACATGGGTGAAATCGTATTAGAGGCAAGACATTTAAAAAAGATTTACAACGCCAATTCCCTGAATGCATATGAAGCATTACACGATATTAATATCCAGGTGGAAAAAGGAGAGTTTATCGGCGTAATGGGACCGAGCGGATCAGGGAAATCGACATTCATCAACAATATCAGCACAATTGATACACCTACAGAGGGGAAAGTCTTTATCAACGGAAAGAATGTACTGGCGATGTCTGCCAATGATATCGGACATTTCCGCTATCAGAACCTTGGTTTTATCTTTCAGGATTTTAATCTTCTGGATACCCATACAATCTATGAAAACATTGCTTTGCCCCTATCTCTTGCCGGTGTAGATCCGGCAGAAATCGAAACCAGGGTTAAGGAAATGGCGCAGAAGATGGACATGACGGATCAGCTCTATAAGCTTCCTTCTGAGTGTTCGGGAGGACAGAGACAGCGTACAGCGATCGCAAGAGCTTTAATTAACAATCCGAGCATTATTATTGCGGATGAGCCTACCGGTAATCTGGATTCACAGAATTCTGAAGAATTGTTGGAGCTGTTTCAAAAGCTGAACAGGGAAGACGGTGTAACAGTTGTCATGGTTACACATGATGCATTTATTGCTTCCTATACATCCCGTCTGATCTTTATCAGAGATGGAAATATCACTTCTGAGATTCAAAAAGGAGACATGGATGAAGATGAATATTTCCAGAAGATCGTTGCGATCAGTTCCTCCCGCAAAAGAAGGAGCAGGATCTCATGATCGGCAAAGATGCGATACGTTCCTTAAAGGCAAGCAAATCCAAAGCGTTATTCTATTGTCTGACATTTTATCTGACATCCACATTGATGTTCCTTTTCTTTAATATGGCTGAATCAGCAACACAGGGAAAAGCGGAGATTTTTGTCACAAATAATATGGTTGATCTCACAAAGTATATCCTTAACGGAAACATGGGAAATATCATGATGGTATTTGTGGTTGTCATGTGCTCCATAGACATTGTCTTTACCAATGATTTCTATGTCCGCACCAAAGCCAAAGAACTTGCGATCCGGCTGATATCCGGAGCAACGTATACGCAGTTATTGAAGTATCTTTTGATTCAGACATTTCTGATGCTTGTGGTAGCGATACCTTTAGGGGTTTTGAGCGGCCTTGCCCTGATTCCCTTGATTAATCATATTCTGATTCAGCAAGGTTCGGATTTCATCATTACCATTCAATCCTTTGCGATTGTTGAATATATTTCGATCACTTTGTTTCTTGTCTTCTGGACAACGGTGTTAAACGCATCCTTTGCCTATAAAAACGGGGCTGTGCTAATGCTGAGTGACAATATGAAAACAGGCGCAAATAAAGAAAAACTCATGGGATTCTACAGCTCATCCTTCACACAGATTCTTGCAAAGATTTTCTGGATCTTTGTTGCCTTATTGCCGATCATCTTTTCCAATAACGGAACGGGCGGGATAGCTGTCTTTGTGATTGCCGGTTGTGTAGGTCTTGATCATGTTCTGAAGGAGATTCTGCTGCCTCTGTTTTCAACATTTACCCGCAAAAGAAAAATGCATAAACCGGTTGTGGCGTATGCCAATGGATTTCTGAGGCAGGATATTCTTGTCAGCGGAATCACGTTTTATCTTTTGATTGCGGATGTTGTTGTACTGATTGCGATGATGTTTACAAGAAATGATACACCTTTGGAAAAGATGCTTGTCTGGGTTTCCTTTATCTTCATCGTTATTCTGCAGTCCATGGCGATTATGTTCCGTCTTGAAACGGATCTCTCTTCCCGAAAAAGAGAGTTTCAGATACTGGATCAGACCGGTTTTGAGGAAAAACAGATCCGAAAGGTTATGAATCGGGAGATAACATTGTTTTATGGATTTGTACTGTTTATTACGCTGTTTTATCTTTCGGCAGTATACATTGCCCTGATCCGGGCGGGACTGTTTACTGTGATGAATGCTGTAGTGATAACAGGCGTGCTTGTTATGGCGTTGCTTGGCGTATATATACTGACCCTGTCTTTTTACAGAAATTCTTTTGTGAAGAAAGCGGCATTATGAAACTGATCATGCTCGGCACAGGAAATGCCGTTACATTGAATTGTTATAATACCTGTTATGCTTATAAAGAAAAAGGCAGTTATTTTCTTGTTGATGCAGGCGGAGGCATACAGATTCTCAAACAGCTGGAAATGGCGGATGTACCGTTAAAGAAGATCGAGGATATCTTTATTACCCATAAACATCTGGATCATATTACAGGCATATTCTGGCTTTTGCGGATGTATGCGGCAAAAATCAAATCCGATAAATTCAAAGGCACGGTAAGAATCATCAGCCATCAGGAAGTCATTGATGTTCTCCGATATGTTTTAATTCATCTTCTTGATGTCGAACCGGAAGCATTACTTCCTCATCTTGTTTTACAAACAGTTGAGGATCAGGATACTCTGGAAGTATTAGGTCATAAAATCACATTCTTTGACATACACTCAACCAAGGCAAAACAGTTCGGATATTGCTTACAGATCGACGGGAAGACAAAACTGACCTGTCTCGGTGATGAATCCTTCAATGATTCTGAAACAGAATATGTAAAGAACAGCCAGTGGTTAATGCATGAGGCATTCTGTTTATATTCACAAAAAGATGAGTATAAGCCTTACAAAAAACATCATTCAACCGTAAAGGATGCCTGTGAGATTGCGGAATCCTTTGATATCCCGAATCTGATTTTGTATCATACAGAAGAAAAAAATCTGCTCCACAGGAAGCAGATGTACAAACAGGAAGGGAAACGGTATTATTCAGGGAATCTGTTTATACCGGATGACATGGAGATTATTGATCTTTCTTAAAATAGTTTTTTGTATAATTGAGAAATAAACGCTCTGCTCTGGTCAGATTCTCTGCATATTGCAGACCGTATGTAAAAGAAATCTCCGGATAAAAAGGACGAATCACAAAATCATCTCTGACCTGGTCAAGGATGATTTTTTCTTCTTCAAGAATGATGCCCAGACCTTCTTTGCACATTCTTAATCTGCTTTTTAAACCACCCTGATAGACGATATTCGGATAAACACCTTCTCTTGTCAATACATGACGGATAAACATATTTAGTATGGAATTTTCTTCCGGAATCATCATATTCAGCCCGTCAAAACGATATAACGGAATCACGTCATATGAGCTGAGAAAATGGTTCTTAGGTAAAACAGCCACAAGGCGTGATCTGCCGGCAGGCACAAACGGTCGTTTGTTTTTCTGCCAGTCAGGATAAGCCATGGTTGTCAGACTGATCTGTCCGTTTGAGTAATCCTCTTCGAGATCATTGAGATTCTTTTCGATGATATTGACGGTAATATCCGGATATTCTCTGCTGAAGCCAAGTACACAATCCGTGATGGAATAGAGCTCGGCATTGGGACTGCTGCCTAAAAGA
>JAFYCG010000200.1 GCA_017539825.1 Solobacterium sp.
CCTTCCATCCTCGGACACGAGAAACTCCCTACATTGACACATGAGGATGGAATGTTCCTGGGCTCTAAAGAAAACAGAGCTCTGGATACAGATGAAAATGATCATGATCATCTTGCCGAACACAGAGATGAGTTATATGCAGAATTCAAAGCACAGATTGAAAGATATATTGAGCTTGTGGGACATAAACCGGATTATATCCATAATCATGCATATGGCACAAAGACAACCGATGAAGTGACAAGAACACTCGCAAAAGAATACGGCGTTCTCTGCTCTGTAGCATTCATGGACAGACCGGAAGTAAAACAAGGCGGCATGGGCTGGTATGTCTGGGGCGGACCGGAAGCACAGTTAAATGAAGATCCGATTTCCTATATTACACAGGATAAAGGTGAAATTCTGAATCAGGAATATGGCTATATTATTTCTCATTGCGGATATGCAGATGCAGATTTGTTTAAGTTAACAAGCTTCAGCACATGCAGAGTCAAAGATCTTGAGGCAATGACAAGTGAGGAAGTAAAGAACTGGGTAAAAGAAAACAATATTGAATTAGCGTCATTTAAAGATTTACCAAAGGAATGGATCTGATGAAGATTACAGATACATTCTTATGGGGTGCTTCCACAAGTGCATTTCAGATTGAAGGTGCCTATAATATTGACGGCAAAGGTTTAGCGACAACCGATGTCAGAAAAGTACCGGAAGGAATGGCTGACACAAAGGTTGCTACAGATCATTATCATCACTGGAAAGAAGATGTTGATCTGATGGCAGAACTCGGCTTAAAGACATATCGCATGGGCTTCTCCTGGAGCAGAATTATACCGGACGAAACACTTGTTCCGAATGAAAAAGGTCTGGCTTTCTATGATCAGCTGATTGATTATCTTCTTGAAAAAGGGATTGAACCATTTGTGACGTTATACCATTTTGAATGTCCGCAGGCATTAGTGGATGCCTTTGGCGGATGGAAGAGCAGAAAGATGATTGATGCATATGTAAGATATGCAGAAGTATGTTTCAAACATTTCAAAGGAAGAGTCACAAAATGGGTGACTGTCAATGAACAGTTTATCGCAACAGCTGCTCCTGATCTTGCAATGGAATATATAAAAGATCCATATGAAAGATCCAAATGGATTTATCAGATCAGCTATCATGTTTCCCTTGCGGAACACAAGGCATTTGCCTTATTGAGAGAGATTGATCCGGATGCGGAAATCGGCCCTGTATCATCCATTCAGGTTGTTTATCCTCTGACATCAAAACCGGAGGATATCATAGCTGCACAGGAAGCAGAAGAAATGGAAGAATTCTATATGCTTGATATTAGCGTATACGGAGAATACTCTCCTGCTGCATATACATGGTTAAAGAAAAGAAATCTGTTACCGGAAACACAGCCGGAAGATGCAGAAATCCTTCATGGATCCAAACCGGATTTTATCGGTGTCAATTATTATTTCAGCACTTGTGCCAAAGCAGAGGAAAAACCGTTTGATTTTGAAACTTCCTTCTTCTGGGCTGCAGATGACTGCAGAATCGTTGCCAATCCGAATATGCCGAAAACAGAATGGATGAATATGGGTATTGATCCGTTAGGATTATACAACGGTATGCGTAAAATCTATGAACGATACAGATTACCGATGATTGTTACGGAAAACGGCATGGCTGTCAGTGAAACCGTGGGTGAAGACGGATGTATTCATGATACATATCGTATTGAATACTTACAGAAACATATTGAACAGGTCATGAAATTAAAGAGGGAAGGATATCCGGTATTCGGATATTGCCCATGGAGTTTCATCGATGTATTATCCAGTCATCAGGGTTTCTCAAAGAGATATGGTTTAGTCTTCATTGACCGTACGGAAACTGATCCGAAGGAATGCAGAAGGATCAAGAAAGACAGTTTTGCATGGTATCAGAAAGTCATTGAAACAGACGGAAACCAGCTATAAGAAAGTCACAATGTGGCTTTCTTTTTTCTATAGGCATTCGGTGTCATACCGGTTATTTTCCTGAAACGGTATGTAAAATAACTCTGATCACAAAATTGTAATAAAGAAGCGATTTCAGAGATACTTTTATTTGTGGTTTCCAATAATTCTTCAGCTGTCCGTATTCTTAATTCAATCAGATATTCCCGGATGGTTTTGCCTGTATATTGTTTAAACAGATGACTCAGATGATATTTACTGATATCCGTATGCGCTGTAATGTCATCTATGGTAATGGGCTGGGTGATATGTGTTTTCATATATTGTCCGGCTTTTTCAACATGCGGGTTTCCGGTATATTCCATCTTTGTCATTTTGACTTTTTCACAGAATAAAAATGCATATTCCTTAATCAGAGGATTGATTTCGGCATTGTTTTTTATCTGTGTCAGTTTTCGTAATGCCTGGTCTGCTATCCAGTTTGCCTCCGGAGGATATAAGCCACCCTGTATTGCGGCAATCATAAAGGTGTTAATTAAACTCACAGTCATATATTCCATCTGCTTAAATTGATCTTTGGATACACGATCATGAAAATCTGTTTTTTCCATTTGTATATCAATGGATTCCATGAGTTTATCTGTTTCCCCGTTTCTGATCAACTGGAAATAGGGCTGAATATGCCAGAATGTTGTATTAGTGAAATTATCTTCTGAATCATTGATTGCCTGATGAATTGTACTTTTCATAGTATTCCTTTTCGCATGATAATTATAAATATCGCAAATAAATTATATTCTTGTTTGCATGGGATATCTATACTTTTCATGGAGAAGAAGATATGAAAAAAATGATACGATGGATCATCTTGTTTATTGGTATTATCGCTGTATGCATTGCCGGGTTATTTTTGTATATTGATCAGTTGCCGGGCAATGCTTCCGCTTATTCTTTTGAGGAAATTGAAGTCTTGGAAAACAGTCCGCTGCAGGAGAAAAAGATTTGTGTTTTAGGATCTTCCGTAACAGATGGTATGGCGGCGAAAGGAAATGCGATCGGAGAATACATCGCAAAACGTTTCAGATGTGATTACGTCAAGGAAGCAGTCATCGGAACAACATTAGCAGATCATGGCTTTTTATCCTATGTTGACAGGATCAGGAAGATAAATACGGAAGAAACGTTTGATCTGTTTATATGTCAGTTATCCACAAATGATGCCACAAAAAAATATAACCTGGGAAATACAGGCTCCTCTGATGTAAAAACGATTACAGGTGCAATAGAGTATATCATCTGTTATGTAAAGGATACTTGGAATTGTCCGATTGTCTTTTTTACCAACAGTAAATATGAAAATGATGGATATGAAGATATGGTTCAACGAGTATATGATTTACAGGATAAATATGATATTGGTATTATAGATTTATGGAATAATCCTGCTTTTAACGATATAACAGACGAACAAAGAAAACTGTATATGTACGATAAAATCCATCCGACAATGGCAGGATACAGAGACTGGTGGGGTCCTGAAGTTGAGAAACAATTATTGAAATATTTGGAGGAATAAGCATGTCAAAACTCGGTGTATTAATCTGGAGACATATTTTTGAATCGGGAGATGAAAAGAGAATTGCGCAACAGAATCCGGATATTTCGGATCTGGATATTATAAAAGATATTCCGTATATTGACGATCATGAAAGGGGACATCTGTTAGATATCTACAGAAGAAAAGATGCAGGTCAAAACAGTCCGGTCATGATCAATATTCATGGCGGTGGCTTGTTTGCCTCCTATAAAGAAGTTAATGCGCATTTCAATTATGAAATCACAAAAATGGGTTATACGGTTATCAGTATCAGCTATCGCAGAATTCCCGAAACCACTTTATGGCATCAGATTGACGATGTCATGGCTGCATTGCGGTTTATTCATGATCATGCGGATGAATGGAAAATCAATCTGAATGATCTGTATATTTCCGGAGACTCAGCCGGTGCTTTGTTAAGTGTGTTTGCGATATCCCTCAATAACAATAAAGGTTTGCAGGAAATATTCGGCATCAAAGGAGCAGACCTTCATTTTAAAGCAGCTGCTTTTATATCGATCATGTTAGATACACAAAGAAGAGATCTGATGATGGCTTTAAGCAATGTTGTAACCGGTAAAGAAGATAAAGGAAAAACATATGAAAGATTCCTTAAGAATCCTTCTTTGTTAGTCAGATATGCACAATTACCTCCTTCCATTTTGTTTACGAGCGAAGAAGATCTGATTCAGAAAGACAGTTTAAAATTTGAACAGTTATTACAAGAGCATTGTGTGGATTATGAAATCCACAATTATCCCAAAGGTGAAGAAAACGAACTCGTACATGTCTTCTCTGTGATGTATCCTGAATATAAAGAAAGCCGTGAAGTCTATCATTTCATTGATTCATTCTATAAGAAAGAGGGTAATAAAAATGGGTAATAAGTATTTTGTCTGGAATTTTGATGACGGACTGGAACAGGATAAAAAGATTATTGAAATACTGAAAAAGTATAATATGGGTGCTACCTTCAATGTAAACTCCGGATTATACGGAGATCAAACATATGAAGGAAGAATCGGTAATTTAGGCATGACGGAAATGCCGAAAGAAAAATATGAGATGAAGAAGAAACATCTTCTTCCGTATGTACCTCATTTTCGCATTCCCGAAGATGAAGTTGTCAAAGTCTATGAAGGATTTGAGATCGCCTCACATACACTGATGCATAAGAATCTTCCGCAATGTTCCGTCATTGAAAGACAGAGACAGGTCTATCAGGATGTCAGAAACCTGAAAGAGAAATTCAATCAGGAGATTGTCGGATTTGCTTATCCGTATGGTGCTTCTTCTAAAGAATGTGAAACGGTATTGAAGAATGCAGGAATTAAATATGCCAGAATAGCGCATACAGATCAGTCCTTTCGGTTCCCTGAGAATCCGTTAAGGTTGCCAATGACCTGCTGGCATATATCAAAAAAAGTATTTGATATTCTGGAAGAATTCTATGCATTACAAACAGAAGAAGATCTTTTGTTTTTGATGTTTGGCCATGGATATGAGTTTGATTTCAATACAAAAGAAAGTAATTGGGAAAAATTTGAAAAAATCTGTCAGAATGTAACCGCGAATCATGATATTATTTGTTGTAGCACAAGAGATGCATTTCAAATGCATGAAGGGAGATCATCATGAAACAATGGATTCCGGTCTGGCATCAGGCTGTCACAGAAAGCTTCAACAAGGGCAAAGCTTTCGGAAAAGACAAGACAATTACTTTTACTGTTCATTCACCTGTCGATGCAGATCAGGTCCGTATCCGTTTTTCTAATATGCTGGGTCAGGAACCCTGTCAGATCGATGCAATATCCATCATAAATGAATATTCCCGTATGCCGGTTAAACTGTCAGGAAAAACTTCGTTCTCTATCCCTGCAGGACAGAAAATATATTCGGATCCGATCGATTTTCCTGTTCCGAAAAATTCAGAGATTACCGTCCGTATGTATTACACAAGTTATATTCTGGATTGCAATATGATTGAAGATGCTGCGGATCTGCAAAAAGGAAATGTCATTGATACAAGGATCAGCGATACAATTTCAAAGCCTCTTCTCGCAAAGGTATTAGGTGTCGCAAATGCCATTCCTTCCATCGACAGAATTGAAGTGGAAACAGACAAAGAAGTAAAAAGTATTGTTGCATTCGGTGACAGTATTACTGCCATGAGCAAATGGACAAAGCCTCTTTCAAAAAGACTGGGACAACAATACGGAGAAAAATATATTCTTTTAAATTCGGGAATATCCGGTAACTGTCTGTTATACAAAGTACCGGGGATCATGGGTTCTGTATTTGGTGAAAAAGGAACAAAGAGATTTGCGCAGGATGTTCTAGATGTGCCGAATCTCGGTGTTGTGATTATCGGATTAGGTGTGAATGATGTCTCCTACTACACTGAAGAGACAAAAGAGGAGATCAATTTTGAAGCTTTCAAAAAAGAAATAACGAAAATCGTGGATCTTCTTCATGAAAGAAATGTCAGAGTGATCATGCAGACGATTACACCGAGAAATAAAGTCGCTTTTACAATGGGCAAATATTTCCCGGAAATGGAAGAACAGCGTTTATTGTGGAATGAATGGATTCGTTCTGCAGGTATTTTTGACTATGTATTTGATGCGGAAGAAGTTGTCAGAGACAGGGATGAAAAAGGATATTTCTTCAAAGAAGGAATACATATGGGA